>CANQJW010000039.1 GCA_947624345.1 uncultured Clostridia bacterium
TCCTTTAACATTAATGTCATCAACTGTTACCTTGTTTAGACCTGCCATTTAATACGACATCCTCTCTTATAAATATTTAATCAGTTTTTTAACTGATGTATATTATCACTGTTAATTTAATAACAGCATTTCTATTATTGTATAACAAAAGACAATAAAATTCAATAGTTTTATCAGAATTTTACCATTAGTTAATAATAAATACTGACATCTTAACTATTAACTTACTTATCCGTTTTTTCCTTATCCCTTTCCATAGCTTCATCAACTATTCGATTAAAAAACTTATTTACTGATCCATCGTGATTTTTAGCATAAGCTATAATTTTCTCTTTTTTTCCTTTTGGAACCTTTATTTCAATTCTATCATAATGATTTTTAACATACTTAGCTGTTGCTCTCTGCCGAGCTTTACTAACTGACATATTAGACTACCACCTTTATCAATAAACAAAATATTACATTTATGTATAATCATCAATTTTAGCCGATATTACTAGGAAAAATTGTATGTTTTGCCTCTTGAAATTGTATTGTCGACAATGTATCATTGATATATGCTAACAATAAGGAGTGTCATCAATGAATAAACCAATCAGAGGGATTAATTTATATGAATTTGAAAAAGTAACGAAAATGGCTGAAAAGGTAGCGGGGTTGTCTGAAGCTTGTTTGGTATGCTATATTGAAGCACATCAAGGTGATATTTTTGAGGGAGCGTTTGAATGTTTAGCTGAAGAATCATTACGTTTAAAGAAACTATGCGACAGGCTTATGCATGACTCTGAAGAATAATTATACATTGCGCTATTAGAAATTAGAGATTAGAAGTTAGAAATTAGAGATTTATAGTTAGAGATTAGGCGTCTGAGCCAACGCCGGCTTAGCGGTCACCGTTGCCTGTTTGCCTTAAATATAACTCCTACAACCTTCGGTCCTGCGTTTATCGTTATTGCAGCGCCTATCTGGTAAGAATCCTCAGGCGGATAACCGACCTCTTTTGTCATAGCCTCGATCATTTCATCTCTGACTGTTTCGTCATTGCCGTAAACAATGCAATAAGGAGTTTTCGGAATCATTTCCTTAACAGTAAGATTAAGTATTTTAGGCACTATTGCTTTGTCGCCGCGAACCTTACTTTCAGTAGTAATCTGATTATCCATAATTCTCATTATCGGGCGAAGTCCCATAACCTCTCCTGCAAAAGCGGCGGCAGACGGTATTCTGCCCGATTTTCTTGCATATTTAAGGGTATAAGGAGCAAAGAAAATAATACAGTTGTCAACCCAGTCCTTGATATAAGCCGCAATCTCATCAGCAGGTGAACCATTCAAAGCCTTTATCGCACCCTGAACTACCGGATAACCGTATCCTCCAGTATAGCCTCTTCCGTCTATATTGTAAATATGAAACTTATCCTTTGCCAAAGGGTTTTCTTCAAAAAATTCTGACGCTGCCATAACTGCATTATTATAGGTAGCCGAACCCTTTGAATTTATAGTTACGTTTATAATATCAGTATAACCCTCGTCGTAATACTTTTTAAAAATCTCTGCATATTCAAATACAGTTATCTGAGAAGTGGCGGGAATGCCGTCAAACTCATCAATCATTTTGTAAAACTTTTCGTTGTCGAAATCAACTCTTGAGGTATAGCTTTTATCTCCCATTGCTACCTTAAAAGGCATTACACAGATGTCTAGCTCCTTTTCGTTTTCAAACGATAGATCAGACGCTGAATCGGTTATAAATTTGATTTTCTCCATAGCCTTAATATGCTCCCGCAGGAACATTCCTCCTTCTATAAGATTGTGAATATATCATATTTTTACCAAGTGAATTGTGTGAGCTGTCCCTCTCTTGTCAAATCAGGATAATCCCATTGTCTCAGTATCTCGTAGGTTGCTATAGCTATTGCATTTGAAAGATTAAGTGATCTCAAGTCAGGCCGCATAGGTATTCTTACACAGTGTTTCTCATTTTCATATAAAAGTCTTTCGGGAAGTCCCTTATCCTCTCTGCCGAAAAGTATATAAACATTATCTTGATACTCAACGTCGCTGTAGACGTTCTTTCCTTTTGTAGTGAAGTAATAATACTCGCCGTTTGTCTTTTGAAAAAAATCGTCTAAGCTTTCGTATTCGTAAATCTCCAGCTTATCCCAGTAATCCAGACCTGCCCTCTTTAACGCTCTGTCCGTTATTGTAAATCCGTAAGGCTTAACAAGATGAAGTGCTGCACCTGTCACCGCACAGGTTCTTGAAACATTCCCCGTATTCTGAGGGATCTGCGGCTCTACCATTACTATATTTAACTTCATTTATGTCTATCCTTCTTAAAGAGCAATTCTCGGAAGATATGAGATAATGTCCTCTTTCATTCTTATACACTCTCGCCTTGCTGCACCTGCATAATCTCTTTCGTCACATTCCTCTTTTTGATAAGCGCACATAACCGCTCTTGATGAGTTTACAATAGCACCCAAACCGTTAGCGTCAAAGCCGTGTGAAACTCCTTCTGCTCCGCCGCCCTGAACGCCGTAACCGGGAACCAAGAAGAAAGTGTTTGGCAACGCTCTTCTCATTTCGGCAAGCTGTTCAGGGTAAGTTGCTCCCACAACTGCTCCCACAGAAGAATATCCGTGTTTGCCCATAGCGTCTTTACCCCACTCTTCGCACATTTTTCCCATTTCCGCATATATGGTATTTCCGTCTTTAAGCTCCTTATCCTGAAGCTCGCCGCTTGATTTATTTGAAGTCTTGACAAGAACAAAAATACCCTTATCTCTCTTTACACACTCACTCAGAAGCGGTGAAATTCCGTCTGTTCCTAAATATCCGTTTACGGTCAGAGCATCAGCACCAAAAGGCTCGTAAGCCTCACCGTCAACAAACACCTCTCCTAAATGTGCCAGAGCGTATGCCTGCATTGTTGCACCTATATCGTTTCTCTTTCCGTCGGTTATTACAAACATACCCTTTTTCTTTGCATAGGCAACAGTCTTATAAAGAGTTTTAACACCCTCATATCCATACATTTCGTAATACGCTGCCTGTGGCTTTATAGCAGGAACTATATCACATATCTCATCTATAATTCCCTTATTAAAAGTCAGTATTGCCTTTGACGCACCCTTTAAGTTCTTTCCGTATTTTTTGAATGCCTTTTTCTTTAAAAAGTCAGGAACATAATCCAGCTTAGGATCAAGCCCTACAACAGTTGGATTCTGTGTCTTTACGATTTTTTCAATAAGTCTGTCAAATGACATAATCATCTATGCTCTAAATTAAAATCAGAGCATTTCCTCCCTCCGATGTTATTCTTATTTAAGACAAGCTTGAAATACAATTTCGCCTTTAGAAATTGTATATAAAACCTTGCCCTTTAGCTTTTCTCCCTTGAATACGCTGTTCTTTGATTTTGAATGTAGTTTTTTCTTTTCAACGACCCACTCCAAATCAGGATCGAATACCGTTATATCTGCAACACTACCTTTACTCAACGAAACAGGCTCAAGACCAAGAATTTTTCTTGGGTTCTCACTCATAAGCTTTTGTATTTTCGACAGTGGTAAAAGCCCCGTATGATAAAACCCTGTGAGCGTTGCCGCAAGAGATGTTTCAAGTCCTACAACACCGTTAGGAGCTATATAAAAGTCAGCTTTATCCTCCTCGCTGTGAGGAGCATGGTCTGTGATTATACAGTCAATAGTTCCGTCACAAACTGCTCTTTCTATAGCTTTTCTGTCCTCCTCGGTTCTCAGCGGAGGACTCATACGGTAATCGGCATCCTTTGAATAAAGCTTTTCATCAGTAAATGTAAAATAGTGAGGAGCTGTCTCGCAGGTGACCTTAACACCGTCTGCCTTTGCCGCGCGAATAATATTACAGGAACCGACAGTCGATACATGGGCAATATGAACCGGTGCGTCCATACTCATAGCAAGGGCAATTTCTCTCGCTGTAATATAGTCTTCGCTTGCTCTGTCCATTCCTTTAACGCCGAGAGCTTCTGACACCTCTCCCTTATTCATTATTCCGCCGTTTATGATATTCAGATCCTCACAGTGAGATATAACTATCACTCCTGCTTCCTTTGAAAGCTCCAAAGCCTTACGCATAAGCTCTGCGTTTTCAACAGGACGTCCATCATCAGAAAACGCAACAGCACCAGCTTTTTTAAGCTCACGAAAATCGGTAAGCTCTTTGCCTTTCATTCCTTTACTTACACAAGCTATAGGAAAAACATCTATACCCGTCTGAACGGCTTTTTTCTTTATATAGCTTACCCTGTCAGCCGAATCAATCGGCGGAACAGTATTAGGCATACAAGCAACGCCTGTAAATCCCCCAGCTTTGGCGGCATTTGCACCAGTTATGATATCCTCTTTATAGGTAAGCCCAGGATCACGGAAGTGAACATGTATATCAAACAATCCCGAAAATGCAACAAGCTTACCCCTACCGTCAATTGTTGTGTCCGCTTTGAAATCAAGGTCTGTGCCGACTTCTTGAATTATACCATTATCAACGGCTATATCTACCGTTTTTGTGCCACTGTCATCCGTGACAACAACTTGTTTAAGCAATAACTTCAATGGTGTCCCTCACTTAGATAAACTTATTATTGTTCGTTTCTCTTATTTATTTCATTAAGTGCAAGCTCATAAGCAGTCTTTTTCTTAGATGTATTTCCCGATTGATCAAGAGCCGTCACCAGATCAACAACATCAAGAGATGTTGTTACGCCTGAGTTTGTAATATACTGCAAAATATTCTCCATATTTCTATACTTTGCATCTGTGTTCATCTGATCCCATTCTTTCATTGTAATATCCAAGAATGAAGTACCTATAGTCTCATCGCTTATTGACGGCTCAGTTATTGCTTCTCCCGACTTGCTTGTCTCAGAAACATTCTCTGATTCGCCTGTCGCTATAACTGATTCATCTGTAACCAATGATGTGTTAGTGCTCATGGGTGTCTGAACAGAGCTGCTCTCAATCTCCTCACAAGCACAAAGCAAGCTTGCACACAATGTCAGTGCCAAAACTCCGCTTACGATCCTTCTCATAATAAATCCACCTTTCAACTTATGAAACACTCTTAAAAATTTTAATTATTTCTTAATCTCTAAAATTGCTCCTCTGTTTCCTGAGGTAACTAGAGACGCATATCTTGCAAGATAACCTATTGTAATCTTAGGCTCTCTAGGCTTCCACTCAGCCTTTCTCTTTTGCATTTCTTCTTCACTTATCTCAACATTTATCTTGTTAGCAGGAATGTCAATTGAAATTATATCCCCTTCTTTAACAAGAGCAATTGGTCCTCCTACTGCCGCTTCAGGTGAAATGTGTCCGATTGATGCACCTCTTGTAGCTCCCGAAAATCTTCCGTCGGTAATAAGTGCAACACTCTCGCCGAGTCCCATTCCCATAATTGCAGAAGTTGGATTGAGCATCTCTCTCATTCCAGGGCCGCCCTTTGGTCCTTCATAACGGATAACAACAACATCTCCAGGATTTATCTTTCCGCCTAAAATAGCACTCATTGCATCCTCTTCACAGTCAAACACCCTAGCAGGTCCTGAATGTGAAAGCATTTCAGGCGCTACCGCCGAACGCTTTACAACACAGCTGTCAGGAGCCAGATTTCCCCTCAAAACAGCAATTCCGCCTGTTTTTGAATAAGGATTATCAATATCCCTGATGACATTAGTGTTCTTATTTTTGCAGTCCTTTATATTCTCGCCCACTGTCTTTCCTGTGCAAGTAATACAGTCGGTGTTAAGAAGATTTTTCTTAGAAAGCTCGTTCATCAATGCATATACTCCGCCCGCTTCATTAAGCTGTTCCATATAGGTAGGTCCTGCGGGAGCAAGGTGACATAAATTCGGAGTTTTATCGCTGATTTCATTAGCTATATCAAGATTTAACTCTATTTCACATTCGTGTGCAATAGCAGGTAGATGAAGCATTGAGTTAGTTGAACAGCCCAGTGCCATATCACAGGCCAGTGCATTCATAAATGCCTTTTCAGTCATTATATCTCTTGGCTTTATGTCCCGCTTCAAAAGCTCCATAATCTGCATACCAGCGTGCTTTGCAAGCTCAATTCGCTCAGAATATACAGCAGGAATTGTTCCATTTCCCTTAAGTCCCATTCCAAGAACCTCTGTTAAGCAGTTCATTGAATTTGCTGTGTACATTCCCGAGCAGGAACCGCAGGTAGGGCAGCCGTGTCTTTCATATTCATCAAGCGTTTCTTCGCCTATCTTGCCAGCGTTGAACTCGCCGACAGCTTCTGAAATACTTGAAAAACTGGTCATCTTTCCGTCAACATGACCCGCTAACATTGGTCCTCCCGAAACGAAAATCGTCGGTATATTAACTCTTGCCGCAGCCATTAGTAATCCCGGAACATTCTTATCACAGTTTGGAACCATAACAAGCGCATCGAAAGCATGAGCGATCGTCATAGCCTCGGTCGAATCGGCGATAAGGTCACGAGTAACAAGGCTGTATTTCATTCCCTGATGTCCCATAGCAATTCCGTCACAAACAGCAATCGCAGGGAAAACAATTGGCGTTCCTCCTGCCATTGCTACTCCTAGCTTTACAGCATCAACTATTTTGTCGATATTCATATGTCCCGGTACTATCTCGTTATATGATGATACAACACCCACTAACGGGCGGGAAATTTCCTCTTTGGTCAATCCGAGCGCGTGGTATAATGCACGGTGTGGGGCGTTGTTTGCCCCCTCTTTTATGTTTTTACTAATCATGTCTGTATCTCTCCTTATTATTGAATTTGTTTACTTCTCTTACTATTTCCTTAACCACTGAAAAAACAGGGTTATCGCCATTTACCGTTATAAGGCTGTTTTGTATGTAAAGCCCTTTCCTTTTTTCATAAAGGTTTTTTAGCTCCTCGCGTGTTGAATTATAAGCAAGTGGCCTATTCTTATCGCCCTTTATACGATTATAGCATATTGAAAAGCTAGTATCAATAAAAATCGGTATTCCATATTTCTTGGCAATAAGTCCGTTTTCCTCCCGCAAAAGCGCTCCGCCGCCTGTTGCTATAACCCCCTGTTTATTCCTGAACTCCTTAATCGTTTCAGTTTCCACATCTCTGAAATATTCTTCGCCGTCGGTTGCAAATATATCATATATTTGTCTTCCCTCTTTTTCCACGATATAATCGTCCATGTCAATAAACGGAAAGTGAAATGCACAAGCAAGCCTTTTGCCTATTGTTGATTTTCCGCAGCCCATAAAGCCGCAGAGAAATATTGGTTTCATTATTATAATTATACCCCTTTTCGGAATATTTCCTCCATTAAAAAATCACTTAAAATCTCTCTTTACTATTTCATTCATCTCATCAATGATTCCATTTACTTCATCAATGGTGTATTCGTCTCCGTCCCAGATTTTATGAGCCGATACCGCCTGCCATACAAGCATTGCCATTCCGCCGACTGCTTTTTTACCCATTGCCTTTGCCTTTTTCAAAAGCATAGTTTCGTCAGGGTTGTATATGATATCGAAAACTGCATCGCATTTCTCTATCACTTCATCGGGAACAGGACAAGCGTCCACCTTAGGATACATTCCAACAGGGCAGGCGTTCACAAGCAAATCATAATGCTTGTCAACATCTATCTGAGTGTTTAGAACTATTTTGATGACTGCATCGTGCTTTTCAGCCTTTATCTTCTTCTCAACCTGCAATGCAAGCGGCTTATCGGATTCCAAAACAGCAATGTTAAGTGACGCACCTGATAAGGCTGATTCAATCGCAATCATTCTTCCTGCTCCACCGCAGCCGATTAGCAATACCTCTCCCGAAAGCTTTGCATCCATTGAACGGACAGTTTCTAAAAAGCCGTCGCAGTCGGTGTTGAAGCCTGTTGTAACACCATTTTTATTGTCAACACAGTTTACCGAATTATATCTCTTTGCCGATTCGTCAAGCTTGTCAATTTGATCTATAATCGCAACCTTATGCGGAATGGTGATGTTATACCCAGCCATTGAATTAAGCTCGTCAGCATTTGCTTTTAAATCCTTTGGGCTTATCTCTTTAACCTTGTATTCAAACTCACGGTTTCTGAGCTCAAACAGCCTTTTGTGAATAGGCGGAGACATCGTGTGCTTTAAAGTCTCCCCCAGAATACAGTATTGTCGTTTCATATTTATGTATAAATCCTCTCTTATGTAATCACAGACTAATCTCAACAATTCTTGAGGTACGGGAATATTTAGTGTACTTTATCCCTGCCATATCAAACATTCTTTTTGAAGCAATCACTTCTTCCGATTCAAAGTATTTGTCGTCCATGAAAATTACCTCTTTTATTCCGCTTTGAATAATAGCCTTTGCACATTCGTTACAAGGAAAAAGAGAAACATATATCCTTGAGTTCTTTACCGAACCCGTAGAGCTGTTTAATATTGCATTAAGCTCTGCATGGCATACAAACGGATATTTGGTCTGGAGTTTGTTTTCTCCGTCTCTTTCCCAAGGCATTTCATCATCATTACAGCCTGTGGGCATTCCGTTATATCCAACGGAAAGTATCTTGTTTTCATCTGATACAATGCACGCCCCAACCTGAGTGTTTGAATCCTTTGAACGCTGTGCCGAAAACAAGGCTATACCCATAAAATACTCGTCCCACGAAATATAATCGGTTCTTTTCATAGCTTTCACTCCTGTTTTTCTTTGTCAGACTTCTTATCGTCCTTTGAAATATCTTCAATCTCGAGTCCCAGCTCTTCAAAAAGCCTATCGAACTCTGCTTCTGATTCTATTTTATCTTTAGTATTAAAAAGTCCCATTATGCTTACCTCTTTATCTAAATTTATCTTGATTTTTTCTTTGCAAGCCCCAAGAAAGCCGCACCAATAAGTCCTGCATTATTGCCAAGCTTTGCTATAACTATCTCTGTGTTCTTAGGCGAGTTCCTTGTGTAAACTTCCCTTTCCACAATCTCTTTCATAGGAACAAGCAACGGATCACCCTCGTTGCAGACTCCGCCGCCGATACATAAAATATCCGGCTGGAAAATGTTAATGGTATTCGTTATTCCTGCTGCAAGATACTTTATATATTTATCCACTACCTCATGTGCTGTCTTGTCGCCCTTTCTCATAGCCTCAAACGCAAGCCTTGCACTAACCTTGCCGTACTCCTCAGCCATCTTGTGCATAATGCTGTCTGTGTTTCTATCCATAGCCTCTTTGGTCATTCTCACAAGGCCCGTAGCCGAAGAGAAAACCTCGAAACAACCCTTTCTTCCGCAGCTACACTGTGGTCCGTCGACTTCAATAACCATATGACCTATTTCTGCACCTGCATAATTAAAGCCCGAATATATCTCTCCATCAATGATTATTCCTCCGCCTACGCCTGTGCCGAGTGTTATACATACAGCATCCTTAGCGCCACTTGCGGCACCTGCAACATACTCGCCATAAGCCGCAGCGTTAGCGTCGTTTTCAATATATACAGGAAGATTGAGTTTCTGTCTGAACAACTTCTCCATCTCAACATTTTCAAATCCCAGATTGCAAGAGTATTCTATTACTCCGCTGTCGGAATTTGCAATACCAGGAGTACCGATTCCTATGCTTTCGATATCGCCGACCTGAAGCCCTGCCGATTCGATCGCACCTTTTGTTACCGCAACCATATCCTCGCATATTTCCCTTGCAGGACGAGGCAAATTGGTTTTTGTTTGTGCCTTTGAAATAATCTCAAAATCCTCATTGATAACGCCTGCAACTATATTTGTTCCGCCGAGATCTATTCCTACATAATATTTCATCTATTAAATCTCCTGAATTTAATCTATTTATTCATAGAATATAATATCATATTGTTCTTTTAAAGTCAAATTAAATGCTAATGGTCTATAATTTACAGGATAATAGTGAATTTTATGAGTATAGCTTGTCTGTTAGATAAAAAAATACAGCCCATTGGACTGTATTTTTAATAGGGCAAGTAGACGTTAGTCTATTTTTTAGCTGAAAATACTATGCGTTTTCAGATTAAGCTCATGCAATAGAGGGCTGCCCCTAAAATAGATTTTATCTGCACTATGAAACCCCGAAGATTTCGGAGATAGATTAGTTTAATTTATCTTATTCCAAATTGCTCTTTTGCTTCTGTTCTTCGTATTTATGTTTTGTTGCCATACCGCCCCTGATATGTCTTTCGCTTTTATTGAAATCAAGGATTTTCTTAACCTCTCTATATAGTTGAGGCTTTATCTTTTTCAGCTTTTCACTCACATCTTTGTGCACTGTACTTTTACTGATTCCAAATGCTTTTGCACAAGCCCTTACTGTACATTTTTGATCAACTATGTATTCTCCCAGTATTATTGAACGGTCTGTATCTCCTGTAAAATTCATAATACCCAACTCCCTGATGTAGTTTTCATAACATATATATGCGAGCGGGCTTATTAACATTCTAAAAAATTCAAATAAATTATGGTAGTTTAAGCACCGTTATGTTTGACAAGCATAACGTACAAGGGTATAATTAAAGTGTTCAAATATCTAAGTTGATTTTGTTTTACGGAGAAAAGTAATGAAAAGAAATTACAGCAAAGAACTTGAAATCATAATAAAGGAAAGTTCGGGTGAAAAAGGTGATAAACCAAAATTGTTGATTCATAGCTGCTGTGCGCCTTGCTCAAGCTATGTTTTGGAATATCTCTCACAGCATTTTGATATTACGCTTTTATATTACAATCCTAATATCAGTCCGAAGTCTGAGTTTAAATACCGAGTGAGCGAGCTTAAAAGGCTAGTCTCGGAGATGCCGCTTAACACAAATATAGATATAGTAATTCCGGAGTATAACGACAGAGAGTTTTATGATGAAGTAAAGGGTATGGAGGATATTTCCGAGGGCGGTGAGCGATGCTTTAAATGCTACGAAATCCGACTCAGAAAGGCCGTCCAATATGCAAGTGAAAATGGATTTGAATATTTTACTACAACCCTTTCGATAAGCCCATATAAAAATGCTGAGAAGCTCAATGAAATCGGCGAGCGTCTGGCTGGGGAGTATGGTGGAGTCAAATGGCTTCCAAGTGACTTTAAAAAGAAAAACGGATATAAGCGCTCTATTGAGCTTTCAAGGATATATAATCTGTATCGGCAGGATTATTGCGGATGTGCTTTTTCAAAAACAGAGCGTGAAAATAAAAATACGGCAGGGACAAATGAATAGTCCTTGCCGTTTTATATGTTATAGTTGAAATTATGAGAATTAAATTTTTTGAGCAACCAGATCTCCCATCTCGCTGCACGAAACGCACTTCATACCCTCAGACATAATGTCTCCTGTGCGGTAGCCCTCAGCCAAAACCTCGTCAACAGCTTTTTCAATTGCGTCAGCCTCTTCACCCATATCGAATGAGTAGCGAAGCATCATTGCAACTGACAAAATTGTAGCCAACGGATTAGCCTTGTTCTGTCCTGCAATATCAGGTGCAGAGCCGTGGATAGGCTCATAAAGTCCCAGTGTGCCTTCTCCAAGGGACGCCGATGGAATCATACCGAGCGAACCGGTAATCATTGAAGCCTCGTCGGAAAGAATGTCACCAAACAGGTTCTCAGTTACCATTACGTCGAACTGAGCAGGGTTGTGTACAAGCTGCATAGCTGTGTTGTCAACCAAAATATCCTGAAATTCAACATCAGGATATTCCTCAGCAACCTTGTGAGCAACCTCTCTCCACAAACGTGATGAATCGAGCACATTTGCCTTGTCTACCGAGTGGACCTTTTTACCCCTCTTTCTTGCCATATCAAAAGCCACACGGCAGATTCTTTCAATCTCATAATCTGCATAAGCCATTGAGTCGCTTGCGTGCTTAACACCATTTTCGTCAACGTGAGTGTCACGAGCTCCGAAATAAGCTCCTCCGATTAGCTCACGAACTATAACAAGGTCAAGCCCATTTTTAGTTATTTCTTCTTTCAGTGGACAAGCCCCGGCAAGAGCAGGAATAAGCTTTGCAGGACGAATGTTTGCAAACAGCTTCATAGCGCCTCTGATGCCGAGAAGTCCTGCCTCAGGACGAAGATTTCCGGGCAGAGTGTCCCACTTAGGGCCGCCTACTGCTCCAAGCAAAACGCTGTCTGATGCAAGACATATATCTATTGTTTCCTGTGGCAGGGGAACGCCTGTTGCATCAATTGCACAACCGCCCATAAGTACATCTGTGTATTCAAAGGTGTGACCGAACTTTTCGCCGACCTTATTTAAAACCTTTTCAGCCTCATCAACGATTTCAGGACCTATTCCGTCACCTTTAATTACTGCAATTTTTTTATTCATTGTCAAGTCTCCTTCGATTTATCCTTTGATTTTTACAGCAGTGCCGAATGCCATGATCTCAGCTGCACCCTGCATTACAGCAGAAGTAGCATATCTTACTCCGACAACAGCATCAGCACCTATACTTTCTGCTTCCTCAACCATTCTCTGAGTAGCAATATCTCTTGCTTCATTCATCATCTTGGTGTAACTTTTAAGCTCTCCGCCTACCATGCTTTTAAAGCCCTGTCCCATATCCTTGAACATATTTTTAGACTGAACTGTGCTTCCTTTTACTACACCTAACGCTTCAAATACTTTTCCTGGGATTTCGTTGATAGTTAAAATAATCATAATAATACCTCCGTTAGCCTTTTAGTGAATTTAAAAGACCGTTCTTATTTATAATGTTTTTTATAAACTCAGGGAAAGGCTGTCCTTGATAGCTTTCACCCTTAGTTTTATTGGTAATAACTCCGCTGTCGAAATCAATTTCAACCTCATCTCCGTCGCTGATTCCTTCAGCCGCCTCAGGACATTCAATAATAGGAAGTCCGATATTGATAGCGTTGCGGTAGAAAATTCTTGCGAATGTTTTTGCGATAACGCAGGATATTCCACTTTCCTTGATAGCGATTGGTGCATGCTCACGAGAAGAACCGCAGCCGAAATTAGCTTCGGCAACCATAATATCTCCGTCCTTGACTTTCTTCACAAAGTCAATATCAATATCCTCCATACAGTGAGAAGCTAACTCCTTGTGATCTGCTGTGTTTAAGTATCTTGCAGGGATGATAACGTCAGTATCAACGTTGTCTCCGTATTTGTGTACTTTTCCTAGTGCTTTCATATTCAAGGCTCCTTTCCTATCTTACATTACCTCGGAAGGCTGAGAGATCTTTCCTGTAATAGCTGATGCTGCCGCAACAGCAGGAGAAGCCAGATAAACTTCACTTTCAGGATGTCCCATTCTTCCGACAAAGTTTCTGTTTGTTGTTGCAACGGCTCTTTCACCCTTCGCGAGAATTCCCATATGTCCTCCCAGACACGGACCACAGGTAGGGGTTGAAACCGCACATCTTGAGTCAATAAATATTTTCAGAAGTCCCTCTTCCATAGCCTGAAGATAAATTTTCTGAGTCGCAGGGATAACAATACATCTTACACCGTCTGCAACTGTCTTGCCCTGGAGGATTTCAGCAGCAGCACGCAGATCCTCGATTCTTCCGTTTGTACAGGATCCGATAACCACCTGATCAATTTTCACATCACCAAACTCGTCAAAGGTTTTAGCGTTTTCAGGAAGATGTGGGAAGGATACAGTAGGCTTAATTGTTGATAAGTCAATATCATAAACCTTTTCGTATTCAGCGTCTGCATCTGCCTCATAAACCTTGAATTCCTTTGAAACCTTATCCTTGACAAAATCTAGCGTAACCTCGTCAACTGCAAAAATACCGTTCTTTGCACCCGCCTCGATTGCCATATTAGCCATACAAAGTCTGTCCTCCATAGTGAGGTTTTTAAGCCCCTCGCCTGAGAACTCCATAGACTTGTATAACGCACCGTCAACGCCTATCATTCCAATTATATGCAAGATTACATCCTTGCCCGAAACCCATTTGTTAAGCTTTCCGGTTATGTTAAACTTCAAAGCAGGAGGAACCTTGAACCAAGCCTTACCTGTTGCCATTCCTGCCGCCATATCTGTTGAGCCAACACCTGTTGAGAACGCTCCCAATGCACCGTATGTACAAGTGTGTGAGTCAGCACCGATAACCAGATCACCCGGGGCAACAAGTCCTTTTTCAGGGAGAATAGCGTGTTCAACACCCATATCTCCGACATCAAAGAAATTCTTAACGCCAAGATCACCGCAGAAATCTCTGCACTGTTTGCACTGTGTTGCGGCTTTAATGTCCTTGTTCGGAGCAAAGTGGTCCATAACCATAGAGATCTTGCTTCCGTCAAAAACACTGTCAAAGCCGGCTTTGTTAAATTCGTTTATGGCAACAGGGGAGGTAATATCATTTCCAAGTACCATATCCAGATTTGCCATAATCAGGTCGCCTGCCTTTACGCTGTCTAAACCTGCATGTGCGGCAAGCACCTTCTGAGTCATAGTCATACCCATAAAATAACCTCCTTTATTCATTTGTTAATTATAGTATAGCACATATTCTTATATAAGTAAAATATATATTATTTATGATAATCATAAATTTCAATTATATAAACAACAATAAGCCATAAGACTTGATTATAGTTTAAGAGTGATAAAGGGTTGCTTTCGACTTGACAATTTAAGTATTAAAACTAAAACTATCAGATTTTGTGTCGGAATTATTCTATCCTTGACATTATTTTGTATCCCCTTTATAATTGAATTATCAATATTAGGAGATGTTAATATGTTGCAAAATATAGTTAAGTTTATAATATTTTTGGTTGAGACCGTTTTTTTGATAATATTCATACTTCCATTTTATAAGCATATCAGCAACATCGGCAATGTTGTTGGATTAGGTTTAACGATCTGTCTGATGATTATCACTGTGTTTTGGAATTACTTTTTGAAGCTAATCATAAAGCTGTGGCATAGTATAAGCGGACGAGTTTTGCTTATCATTCTGGTGGCATTGTTACTGGTTTCGGTAGTTTGGTGTATTTACACCTCAATAAAAATGGTTAATGCCTATAAAAACTATCCCGATAAGGAAACAACCGTTGTTGTTCTCGGTTGTAAGGTTAACGGAGATCACCCCAGCAAAATGCTCCGTCACAGACTAGAAGCGGCATACGATTATCTGTCAAAAAACAATAACATTAAGTGCATAGTTTCGGGAGGTCAGGGACCAGACGAGAAAATGACTGAGGCTGAATGTATGTATAACTATCTTATAGACTTAGGTATTTCTTCAGACAGGATCATTAAAGAATGCAAAGCTACAAACACATATGAAAATATAAAATTCTCATACGAAATTATAGAACAGATGAATCTTCCAAAAGACATAACTATAGTCACAGATGGTTTTCACGAATACCGAGCTTCTATAATAGCAAAAAAGCAAGGCATAAATTCGTTTTCTGTTTATGCAAAGACGACAAAAATAGATTTGCCCTATTACTGGCTTAGGGAATTGATGGGGCTGTTTCAGGAGTTATACTTAAAATAGCAAAGCAACTTTTAAATTGATAATGGATAATTGACAATTAAATATACAAGACAAAAGCGTCCAGGATTTTATTCTCCTGAACGCTCTTTTTGGTATCTACTTAACTTTTACCTTCTTCTTACTCTTAACCCACTTGCTATATACTTTCTGCGTCTTGCCCTTTGCGTCCTTGTAAGTCGCATA
>CANQJW010000040.1 GCA_947624345.1 uncultured Clostridia bacterium
CGCCGTCTCAAGCTTTGAAAATCTAGCTATATATTGAACGCTGGCATTTCTAAAATATCCTGCTTTTCTCAAAGTTGCTTCCGTTGTGCTGTTCTTGTATATATAAAATGTTGGGTTGTTTTCTATCCAAAATGTTCCTGATCCCTGTTGTTCATCTGTACTCCATACTATTGAAGATACATATTCAATATTCTCACAATCTATTATTATTTCTTTTAATGATGTACATCCGCTAAACAAACCACCGCCTATACCGTTTTGTACAGGATCTGACTGTTGGAAATAAACAATACCTCCGCCTTTTATAATTACCTTTTCTAATGATTCACAATAAAAAAAAGCCGCATTCTCAAGCATTGCATTAGAGGCGGGTGTAGTTAAAAAATTTAAATCCTTTGGAATTGTTACTTCTTTTAGTGAATTACAGCTTTTAAACGATTGTCCGCCTACATACATTCCTTCATTTAAATTAACTGAAGTAATGTATGTATAAACAAACGTCTCATTAGCTATATAATATAATGTTTTTGGTAAAACTAAATCTCCAGCTAAAGGAGTTCTAGCAAATGCTCTTTGTTCAATTTTTTCTAAGCCTTCCGAAAATAAAACTTTTTTAATTCCTGTTTTATAAAATGCATATGAACCTATGCTTTTAACAGATGAAGGTAATGTAAGCTTAGTTAGATTTGGATATGCTGAAGGTTCTTTATATAAAGTTGAATCAAATGGTCCAAATGCACCGTTGCCTATAGATGTTATTCCATCTTTAACAATAACTTCATTAATCTCATTTCTATATCTATAATATCCCCATTCGTTAACAGATTTATCTGTATACATTTCACCTGTGCCTGAAATGGTAAGAATTCCAGTTTCTGTATCAAGACTCCATATTGCATTTTTTCCGCAGTTGCCCGTTACTATTGTATCTTCTGCCAATACTGTTATTGCACCTGTTATTAGAGATACTACCATTGCTCCTGCCGAGACTATTGCTAATATCCTTTTAACAAACATAAAATTACTCTCCTTTTTTATTATTTTAAATTTTATCATATTTTGGGTTTTTATGCAACTACTTTTTAGTATAATTGCAACAGCCGTTAAAAACGACTGTTGCAATTATACCTACTTTTTTATAAGACTGCTCCTAGCTGTTTTTTACAATAGCTTCAGAAATTGTATATCCGGTATAAGTTATAAGATTAAACATTCTGTCAATTAGACCTGTACCTTTGATATCGTTAATACCGATTACTCCGTTATCCCAATATGATGTTGAAAAGCTTGTTCCGGTTACTTGCTCAATATACTTAGCTGTAGCATTTAATACACCTACATAATTTGCAACTGTAGGAATATTATTCTTAAACTCTGCACTGTATTCGCCAAGATATATCGGTACTCCGTATTTTCCAATCTTACCAAGCTGTTCAACCATATGTGTCATGCCGTTATCTTTATTGTACATATCCCATTCACTTGTATCACCATAAGTTGCTTCATCACCTAAAGTGAATGCCGGTGGGTCATAATAATGAACTGAAAGCATTTGTCTGTCTGTTGATGTGTCCTTTGGCATATTAAATACTCCACTATCAAATCCATCTGCCGTAGAATCAATATCATCGTTATAACCCGGAACTATCAGGCATCTGTCATCATTTGCGTCATTACCTGTTCCTCTGACAGCGTTCACAAACGCCTGATTTAATTCTGTGATATTTGCATATGCATTATAAAACCGTGAATCATTTGGAGTTATGCTGTATAAACCATCAATCCTAATCTCATTCATATCCTCAAATACAAGCGCCTGATTATAGTCTTTAAATCTTGTAGCGATTTCACTCCACATATTTGAGAACTTATTAACCACAGCGTTAAACTTAGCACTGCCGTTTGGTAGACTAATATCTATCCACCTATCTCTTACTCTTTCTCCGCCGTCATTATGTATATTTATAACAACATAAAGACCCGTGTCAAGAGCGTCGTCTACTACTTTCTGAATCCTGTCGAGGTAATCGTCATCGATATCGCCGTCTGCGTTGACCTTATCCAGATAAGTGATAGGGATTTTAACGCTCTTAAAGCCCAAGCTCTTTATTTTTTGGAATGTTACTTCCGTTACGCGCGGATTGCCGTAAGCAGTTTCTTCAACTATACCGTAAGCATTCACTGCGTCTAAAGCATTTCCGAGAGTATAGCCCGGCTGAAGTTTTTTATTGATTGTGCTTGCAGTCTTTTCTGAAACAATGGGGGCGTGTCCCTCATGGTTATTATATACATGAATTTCTTGTACTGTGCATTCATCATAGATAGCCAAGAATCCTGTAATATTAAGAGGAAGCTCTGTGGTATAAGTATATGTTCCGGTTACATTGATGTTAGGATAATAAGGATAAATTGGTTTACCGTCAATTGTAAAAATATTAGATTCCACTGTTTTAAGACCCGATCTATCGTAACTTACAGTTACATCAACAGTAGGATTTTCAAAGCCGAGCGTTGAGAAGTTAGAAACGATAATATTTTCAATATTGGCATCAACATAAGCGCTGCCGTTCACGACCTCCATAGTTCCGCCTTCACGCTTTCTCCAATTACCAACAATAGTTAATTCTTCACCTTCCTTGACGTCACCGGGAGCATAACGAATAGTATCGACATACACAACAGTATCTCCAACTCCGCCCAACTGAAGATTTATTCCATTCAGGGCATTATCTGTAGACAATTTACTTTCGATAGTAGCGATATCGACAGTAACGGTATAATCCATATTGAGCATCAGATCATCAGCAGTAAGTGGAGGTTGAGAAACATCAACGCCTTGAGGGCCTGCTATTGTTTTATCCCAACCTTCATATTCTGAATCAAATACGAGAAACTGGAAAGTGTCGTTATAGTCGATAGTTTTTATCTCACCGGTTTCCTCGTCCTGATAAGTACCATCGGGGTCAAAGCTTTCGTATCTAAAGGTTACCTCAAAGGCGGTATTACCGTAGTATTGATAAACGAGATACGAGCCGATAAAAGCGGCATTACCCTCATAAGCTTGGCCTTCGCCCTCCAAAGCTGAAGCACCAATAACGCTAGTAAGAGCGAATACCGTCATTACAGCAGAAGCGAACAAAGAAAAAAGTTTTCTTAATTTCATAAAACGAACCTTCCTTCCATAGAAAATATTCAAATTTGCAGATTAGATAGTGTATACACAGCAAAGTGTCTGCCAATCTTTGCTATGTATAATAATAATAGCACATTTCTATAAATTGGTCAATAACTTTTTCAAAAAAATAAAAAATTTTGTAGAAAGTACCAAAAAAGGCTCAGTATTTTTGAATACTTAACCTAAAAAAATCCTCATAAATTTGATATTCACTAAATATCCAATGTCAATTATCAATTATCACGCTGAAAATGCTGATAATCCTTTTCGTCAACCCAATTTCCGCCCCATTCAAAGCCAAAGCTTTTGAACACCTTATAGCAGTAATCCTTCTTATCGATCTTATGACTAAAGCTGCGGCTTCTATCGACATACGGCTCTCCTGCGGCAGGCATAATTCTACCCTGTGCAATATACGGATTATACAAAGGATTGATATCAATTGCCATGCCATACGAGTGCCGAGAAAGAGTATCAGTATGTGCGATGTTCCTGTAACAAAAGCTAGACGAATTATTGTCGGTCATCGACTTTTCGTCATCGGCATCATAGTTATCAATAAGCCTTATTTTTTCGATCATATATCTATGGTCGTAAAGTTTCTTGAATATCCTGCAAAAATCTTTGGCGATTTTCCTGTTGCAGACTATTTCGCCCACCTTGGATTCGCCGTCAAAGCCCAGATAAAGAACATTCAGATAGAAAAGCTCGTCTCTTGAGATCTTACAGCCCTTTTTCTTGACAGTATCACAGTCGGGGTAAGATTTACCCTGCATATTGTTCCATATCCTATCAGGAATAGGCTCATAGGTAAAGCCATAAGAAACGGTAATCTTTTCATTGACTTTGTTGAGTCTACTTGTTCGGATTTTACAATAAATTCTTTCAAAAGCAAATGACACAATAAGTGCTATCAAAACGCCCTCAACCGCCCCTGAAATTACATCGCTTAGGTAGTGTACGCCAAAATATATTCGAGAAAAAGAGATAAGAATTGCCGCTGCTAAACCAAACAGACCATTTTTTCTTAAATACTTAATCAATATTGCTGCAGCAGCAAATGATGAAGATGCGTGTCCGGAGGGAAATGATGCGCCTTTGGGTTTTGCTATAATTGTTTTTATCGCATCGTCAGTAATAAAAGGTCTTGCTCTGTCCACAATAATTTTTATTACAAAATTATTTATAAGTGCCGTTACTCCAATTGCAAGCAAAAGAACAAAGCCCGCTTTTCTTGTTCTTCTGAAAATCAGCAGAATAAGAGCCGTAGCAATCCAGACTATACCTCCGCTGCCGATATGGCTAAAAAAAGCAAAGAAGTAATTAAAGAACGCTGTCCTTATTGAAATAAGAAAGTTTAAAACACTATTATCTATGTTAAGTATGGCATCCATGATGTTGCCTCCATTTCAAATTGTTACATTCAGGTCAAATATCCTAAAAAACTATAATAAGTATACCATAAACAGGTCTTTCTCTCAAGTATTGATTGAAAAGAAAAATAGTGGTATACTGTTTAATAACAACCACTAAGAAAGGTAATTTTTATTTATTAGCTTAGTTACGGAGATATTTATGTTCAAATTAGCAAGATTTTTAAAAAACTATAAAATCCAGAGCATTCTAGGCCCTATTTTTAAAATGATTGAGGCTACCTTTGAGTTGCTTGTTCCTATCGTTATGGCGAAAATAATAGACGTTGGAATCTATAACTCAGACAGAGCTTACATTTTCAGAATGGGAGCTGTTTTGATTTTGCTCGGACTTTTAGGCTTAATAAGCTCTCTAACTGCACAATACTTTGCGGCCCGTGCCTCAATGGGCTTCGGAACTAAATTAAGGACAAGTCTTTTTTCTCATATAAACGCATTTTCTCACAAAGAGCTTGACGAAGTAGGTATCGGCGCTTTAATAACAAGGCTCACTTCTGATATAAATCAAACGCAGACAGGAGTTAATATGATACTCAGATTGTTTTTACGTTCACCTTTTATCGTACTCGGAGCAATCGTTATGGCATTAACCATAAATGTTAAGCTTACTCTGATATTTTTGCTGTTCACACCTATTATTGCATTGGTTATATACATTATTATGTCAAAAACCATACCAATATATAAAACCGTTCAAAAAAATCAAGATGATATTTCAACTATCACCCGTGAAAACCTTTCAGGCATCAGGGTTATAAGAGCCTTTTCTAAAGAAAAGTTTGAACAAAAACGATTTGCAGATACAAGCGACAATCTTCTAAAAGAACAGCTTTTAGCCGGACGAATTTCAGCACTTCTGAATCCTGCAACTTATGTTTTGGTCAACATTGCAACTATACTTATTATATGGTACGGAGGGATTTTCACCTTCAGAGGAGCAATCACTCAGGGCGAGGTAATAGCACTTGTAAGCTATATGTCTCAGATACTTCTCGCTCTTGTTGCTCTTGCAAACCTCATCGTAATCATCACAAAGGCACAGGCAAGTGCTGTCAGAGTAAACGATATTTTTGACATTCAGCCAAGCCTTACAGATGATGATGCTGTAATTGATAATATATCAGATTACAATAATAGCGTTCCTATCATTGAATATAAAAATGTCAGCTATTCTTATTATGAAACTGCTGAAAAATGTGCGTTGAAAAACATAAGCTTTAAGGTATCAGGCGGTGAGACTGTCGGTATTATCGGCGGTACTGGTTCTGGAAAATCCACTTTAATTAACCTTATGCCCAGATTTTTTGATGTAACAGATGGTGAAATACTTCTTAACGGAAATAATATAAAAAGCTATACCTTTGAAACTCTCAGAAAAAGCATTTGCGTTGTAGCACAAAAGTCACTGCTGTTTAAAGGAACGATTCGTGACAATATAAAATGGGGAAAGAAAGATGCATCTGACGAAGAAATATGGCAAGCTATCAAAGACGCTCAGGCCGAAGAATTTGTCAGAGAAAAAGGTCTTGACTTTGAAATTTCGCAAGGAGGGCAAAATCTTTCGGGAGGTCAGAAGCAAAGGCTTTCTATCGCTCGTGCGTTAGTAGTAATGCCTGAAATTCTTATTTTAGACGACTGCTCAAGCGCCCTTGATTTTGCAACCGATGCTAAGCTAAGACATACACTAAAGCAAAACAGCTACGGACGCACAACCTTTATAGTATCCCAAAGAGCAACAGCGATAAAAGATGCTGACTTTATAATCGTTCTTGAAAATGGAGAGATTGCAGGTATCGGAAAGCATGATGAGCTATTGAAGTTCTGTGAAACATATAAGGAAATTTGCAATTCTCAGCTTTCAAAGGCAGAGCTTGAAGAATAGTAATAAACTATGTTGAATGGTGGTGAAACACTTGAAATTAAAAAATTATAACTCGCAAAACACAAAAGAGATAATAAAAAAGCTGTTTAAATATATCCGCCCTTATAGTGGTTATCTTTATGCATCGCTTATCTTTTCGGTAATAACAGTGGCATTCACCCTGTTAGCGCCTATACTTATGGGAAATGGAATTGACCTTATCATATCAAAAGGTAATGTTGATTTTTCAAGGCTTAAGCGAATTATACTTGTTATAATTGCTGTAATAGCAGTAACGGCAATTTCACAGTGGCTTATGAACCTGTGCACAAACAAGCTGACTTTCCACACCGTTCGTGACATAAGGCTTGACGCTTTTGCAAAGCTTGAAAGGGTTCCTGTGAGCTTTATTGACAACTCGTCTCAGGGAGATTTGATTAGCAGGATCGTCACAGACATAGACCTTGTTTCCGACGGACTGCTTATGGGATTTACACAGCTTTTTTCAGGTGTTATAACAATTCTCGCCACTATCGGATTTATGATTTCTATCAATTTTAAAATTGCACTTATTGTTGTTCTTATTACTCCCCTCTCCTTTTTCGTTGCTTCGTTTATCGCAAAGAGAACATTCAATATGTTTCAGATTCAGTCAATAAAAAGAGGCGAAATGACAAGCCATATAAACGAAATGATTACAGGACAGAAAATAGTCAAGGCATACAATTATGAAAGTGAGTCAAAGAAAAGGTTTGAAAAAATAAACGGTGAGCTTGAAACTGTCAGTGTAAAAGCTCTTTTCTTCTCGGCAATAACAAATCCTGCTACACGCTTTGTAAACGGGCTTGTTTATTCGGGTGTCGGAATTTTCGGGGCTATTTCTGCTATAAGCCGTATTATCACCGTCGGACAGCTTTCGGCTTTTCTAACTTATGCAAATCAATATACAAAACCCTTCAATGAAATTTCAAGTGTTATAACCGAGCTTCAATCCGCCTTTGCATCTGCAAAAAGGGTCTTTGAGATAATTGAAGCAGACGAAACCGAACAAGACGGCGGACTTTCTACTCTTGAAAAGGTTGACGGAACATTGAGTCTTGAAAATATATCATTCAGCTATACTCCGGACAGACCGCTGATTGAAAACCTAAATCTCGATGTTTCTCAGGGTGAGCGAATTGCAATTGTCGGTCCTACCGGCTGTGGTAAAACCACTCTTATCAATCTTCTTATGAGGTTTTATGATGTCACAGGAGGGAATATTAAAATAAGCGGAAAGAATATTACGGAAATCACTCGTCACAGTCTTCGCCGGAGCTTTGGAATGGTACTTCAGGATACATGGCTATCTTATGGAACAATAAAAGAAAACATAGCTTTCGGCAGGCCTGATGCTAGTGATGAAGAGATAATTGCCGCCGCTAAAAACGCCCACGCTCACAGCTTTATTCAAAGGCTTCCTAAGGGTTATGATACGATAGTTTCGGACGACAGCGAGAATCTTTCAAGCGGACAAAAACAGCTTATTTGCATAGCTCGTGTAATGCTCACACTTCCGCCTATGCTTATACTTGACGAGGCAACCTCAAATATAGATACAAGAACTGAAAAGAAAATTCAGTCAGCCTTTGAAAAAATGCTTAAAGGACGAACCAGCTTTATCGTTGCGCACAGGCTTTCGACTATCAAAAATGCCGACTGTATTCTGGTTATGAATCAGGGGCATATCGTCGAGCAGGGCAGCCATAACGAGCTTTTATCCAAAAATGGATTTTATTCCAAGCTTTATTATAGCCAGTTTGAGAAAAGCTAAATCATATAATTCTTATATAATAAAAATTTAAAGACCGTTCTGACTTTACGCTATGTAAAATCAAACGGTCTTTTTGTTTGAGATCTAATCACACACTGATAATTGCTTCCCTTAAGGTGTTTGTAAACCTGAAGTTATCATAGCTGTATGAAAAATAATTTGTTCCTAAAACGCAGAACCTCTCGCATATGTAATCATCAGTTTTGGCACCCACTCCGTGATACCTCTGCGAAACCCAGGTGTTTTTCACCGTTGCTCCCGATGAGATCTTCATTTTGCTTGAAATTATCAGACTAGGATTTACCTTGTATCTTTCTCTATTGTATGTGCTTATCACTCTGTTCCATGCAGCAATTGCTGTAAGATTTCCTTTCGCCTTAACATTTCCGCCCGTTATCTTGAATGTCTTTTTTGCAACACAACCTATACCGTCGCTGTTGTTATTAGAAAATCCTCTGAGCTTTCCGCCTGTTACATAAATTTCTCCGTCGCTCCATACTCCATAAGATGTCTTTCCACTGGCATTGCCCTTGATTACTCCGCCGTACAAGTAAATTGCCTTTCCTGCAAAAATCTCGACAGCGTTATCAGTATATGACTCTGACCTCAGCTTTCCCTTTTTATAAACTCTGATGTTCTTTGCAACCTCAATTCCGCTGGCACTCTGATGATTATAAACACTCAGCACGCCCTTGCGGATTTTTAAGGCTTTATCAATAACCACAGGAGATGCGTATTTTGACTTTGTGTAAGCATAGATTTTTCCACCCTTGATACGCAAGGTTTCATCAGTTGTCAGAGCGGTATCCTGATTGCTTTTGAGCTTTAATGTTCCCTTTCCCTTGATTGTCATATTGCCCTTGCACCAGAGTGAAACTCGGTCAGATGAAATCACATTTTTTCCTTTGATTATAACCTTAGTTCCGTCGGGTACAACACAACCGTATAATCCCTTTGTTTTAATCTTGCAGTTTTTAAGACTTAGCGTTAAAGTCTCTGCGTTCCAACTCCAACTGCCATTTGAAGATGCAACGTCAATCTTCGCTGATAGTGTTCCGATAGGCTTTTTGACAGCCGCTTTTGCTGATGCCGTAAACGGTAACACAGCGACAGACAAAATTGTCGCGGCAATAATAATTCGGATAAATTTTCTAAACGTATTGTTAATTTTAATCATCTTCCTTCCAGTCATAATAAATATCTATTATAACTTTACTCCAAAATTTACACTTTTATTAAAACCTTATCTATTAAAATCGGTAACCAGCCGATTTTATCAAATTAAAAATTATTCTTTATAAACTTCCAACCGTCTGCTGTCATTTCATCAAGAGAATGCTTAGCCTCCCAGCCGAAAAGCCTTTTAGCCTTATCAGTATTCGCATAGCAGGTTGCAATATCCCCTGCGCGTCTCGGCTTTATCTCATAAGGCAGTTCCTTTCCGCAAGCCTTTTCAAAGCTGTGAAGAACATCAAGTACACTTGAACCTTTTCCTGTGCCTAAGTTCACTGCCTCAACTCCCGTATTTTCAAGAACATACTTTAGTGCGCACAGATGACCCGAAGCCAAATCGCAAACGTGAATATAATCACGCACGCCCGTTCCGTCAGGAGTATCATAATCGTCTCCGAAAACATTAAGCTGTGGCAACTGACCTACCGCAACCTTTCCAATGTACGGAAGCAGATTGTTAGGTATTCCGTTAGGGTCTTCTCCTATTAGTCCGCTCTTGTGAGCGCCTATTGGGTTGAAATACCTAAGCAGAGAAACGCTCCACTCATTGTCTGAAACATAAACGTCACGCAAAATCTGCTCTATCATAACCTTTGTGTACCCGTAAGGATTTGTAGCGGAAGTAGGCATATCCTCAACAAACGGTACAGGATTATTAACTCCGTATACCGTAGCCGACGACGAGAATACTATCTTCTTGCATCCATGCTTTTTCATAGCCTCAATAAGCATAAGACTTCCCGTTATATTATTGTGATAATACTCAACAGGCTTCTCGACCGATTCGCCTACCGCTTTAAGTCCTGCAAAATGAATAACAGCGTCTATCTTGTTTTCATCAAATATCTTTGAAATGCCGTCTAAGTTGAGCAAATCATCTTCATAGAATTTAAAATCCTTGCCTGTTATCTTTCTTATCTTATCCAGAACCTCAGGCTTTGAGTTGCTGAAGTTATCTACTATAACAACACTGTAGCCGCTTTCCAAAAGCTCTACTACCGTATGACTGCCTATAAAGCCTGCTCCGCCTGTTACCAATATCGTTTCTTTCATAAAAAATACCTATCCTTTTCCTGATTGACAAAAATGCGGTATTTTGTCTTTTGTTATTCTACCATAATACACATAATTTTGCAATAAGTTTTTTATATCTTGATTGGATACTATGCTGAAATATGTCTTTATACTAAAAGCACCGGAACAAATAAACTGCTCCGGTGCTTCATTATGTTAATAGTTCACATACGGATAATATTCATAATAATCAGTAATAATAGGCTGATTTTTTATCTTTTTAAAATTATGTTTATTGGCATTTACATCTTCGACACTCGACCAATAATAACATTCAAAGCCTTGAGCTCCGTCCAAAATATCTCCCAAATCATAAAAATCATTAAAATATTCATTATTTCCAATAATGCAAAGATATTTATCGCCAAGCTTATATACGGCACGGCTTATGTCATTTAAAAGTTCATTATTATTAAATTTTCCTGTTTCAAGGTTATATGAATAAAAGTGTGAGTTATCAAGTTCTACTATAACATCATTGTCTCGTAAGAATATATATATTACTTCTCTGCCTAAAGTTCCGTCATAGATAGTTTTAGGTTTGTTATTTGTACTTATAAGTCTGACAACAGAATTTTTTTCACATATCAGCATTCCATTGTAAACCGCACACAATTTATACCTTCTTGCATCTCCGAAATTGTATTTCACAACACTGCTTTTATTAGTCTTATTGTCTATTTTATAAACCTCAGGATTCTCAATAGAGTATTCATATTCATAATCAAAACGATTTAAATAAAGATATGTAAAATCAATATCACACTTTACAGAAACAAGTTCGATGTTTTTTTTCGCTTCTAAAAGCTTTTGAATGATTCCTGTCTTTAAGTCTACTTTGTATATATCGCTGTACTCCCAATCATTGTCGTCGCCATATGGATCATAGTAATAGCAAGTTCTGAATATCAAAGCATTATTCTGTACATAAGCTTCATTCAATACGTAATCAAGAACATACCAGTCGTTTGTATTCATATCATTTTTTTGAGTAATGGTTGTTATCTTTGTTAAATTCTCACCTTTTAATGTCATCCTATATAGTGTTTGGTAAAATACAGCCTTTTGTTTATCGTAAGTTCTCTTTAAAAAATAAATCATATTTTTGTATTCATATGCACATTCAATATCAGAGCCGTAATATGAACTATTTTCAAAGCCGTCCTTATCTAACCCGTTGAAGTAAAGAGTGTCGCTTTTATCGTCCCCATACTCCCAGAAATCGACTAACTCAATACCGCCTCTAGGCTCAAACCTTACCGAACCCTTTTCAGAAAACGACATTCCTTTATCAAGGTCTATTTTAACGCTTTCTTCTTCGTAATCATCAATATTATACGAACTGTTTGCACTTAGAGATTTTGCATCATCTGTTTTTGGCGTTGAAACGCAGCCCGATATACTGAAAAGCATTGTACAAATGCACAATATCACCAAAATTTTTTTAACAATCTTTTTCATCTTCCTGCCTCCTTATTCCAGATTAAGCTTTGACTTGATTATCTTGTTTGTCACAAAGAAACTAACCAAACCGATAACTACAATTACCGCTAAAATAATCGCCAGTGTTATATTTATAACGTTCACCATTAATACATTATCCAAAGTCAGCCAATCATCAACAAACATCGCAACGCCTGCGCTTATAATCGACAGCAAATTTACAATAACAATGTAAATTATGATAGAAAGCAGAACTTTTTTTCTGTTTGCCATATTACCGATTGCAAATGCAACATAAAACATCAGAATATTAAAGAACAACGCAGCTATGATCAATACAGCAAGAATTGTAAGAGTAAGCTTTAAATTAACAATACTGCTGATTGCAAAATCCATCAAACTTATCTGAGTGTTCTCAATACCAAATGTGATCCTTAAACCGTTCAAAGCGTTTGTAAGCAAATCACCAGCAACCATTATAAATCCTGAAACAAATAAAACGATATAACTGAAAACCGTATACAATACGCCTACCAACAGTTTTGAAATTATTATCGAGCTTGACTTAACAGGCAGTGTGTTTGTAAGATAGCCTTCGTCTGTAAACACGCTCTTATAAAACCGATAAATTGAAATAAACTGTCCCGAAACACATACGCTTATTATAATAAGCACAAAAATCACGGTTATAACTCCGAACAATATATTAAGCACAAGAGATTCATTTGATACCCTTGTCTCAAGCTCTAACATAATACGCTCAACTACCGCAAAGAATATTACCCCTATAAACAAAGGAAGATAAAGCCTTCCCGACGCCTTGAATTCTGTTTTAAATAACTTTCCTAACATCTGAATACCTCCCTGAACAGTTCGTCGACTGATTTTCCGCTTTCCTCACGAATCTCGTCTACTGTCTTGTGAATTTTTAAATTACCGTTTTGTATCATAATAACATCGTCCAGAACTGTTTCAATATCCTGGATCAGATGGGTAGATATTATTACAGCCGCCTCAGGATTGTAGTTTGTTATTATAGTGCGGAGAATGTAGTCTCTTGCCGCAGGATCGACGCCTGCTATAGGCTCGTCGAGCAGATAAAGCTGAGCCTCCCTGCTCATAACAAGAATAAGCTGTAGTTTTTCCTTTGTACCCTTTGACATAGCCTTTATTCTCTGGTTAAACTTAATCCCCAGATTGTCAAGCATAATTTTTACCTTTTCAAGATTGAAGTCCTCATAAAAGTTCTCGAACATCTTTATTATGTCGATAACTCTCATCCAGTCTGGAATATATGTACGCTCCGGCAGATAGGATACTATCTTTTTTGTGTTTATTCCTATCTTCTCTCCGTTTACCGTAAGCTCTCCCGAATTTTGCTTGAGCAGACCTGCTATCAGCTTTATAAGAGTTGTTTTACCGCTTCCGTTAGGTCCAAGCAGACCTATTATCTGCCCCTTATTTACAGATAGATCAAGATTGTTAAGCGCAACAAGACTGCCATATTTCTTAGTCAGTCCTGTGCATTTTAAAATTTCACTCATTTTAGAAGTCCTCCTTATTGATAAGTTCTATTGTTTCTTCTTTTGTTATTCCCAGCTTTTTCACCTTTTCGCAGAATGCTTCTACCTCAGACTCTGCAAGCTCTGTTCTCAGATCGTTTATAAGCCCTTCGTCCTCGGTAATATAATTCCCCGAAGTTCGCCTGGAAGATATAAGCCCTTTTTTCTCAAGCTCGCCTAAAGCTTTCTGCATTGTGTTTGGATTTACCTGAGCTTCGCCTGCCAGATCCCTTACAGACAACAGCTTGGTTCCCGTTGTATATGTGCCGTTGAGAATTCTCAGCTCAAGCTCCTCAACAAGCTGAATGTATACCGGCCTGTCGTTTTTAATTTCCCAAGCCATATTAACCCCCCTCTCTCTTTAATAAGTCTGTCTTACGCTAAATAATTTTCAATATTTACAGCACTTAACGCCGACGTTTTATAACTGTATTATTGATATAATACAATAATACACTATTATTTTTCCATTGTCAACCCCTTTTAGAAAAAATTATTGAAGTTTTTTTATTCAAATTATGCAAATAACTGTTTTCTGTTTAAATAATAACAAAATATTTGCAATTTTTTATTTTTCACTTGCAAAAAGGAAAATTTTATGATAGAATAACTATATCGTGCT
>CANQJW010000041.1 GCA_947624345.1 uncultured Clostridia bacterium
AGTATATTGCTTAATATTTAATTTTACCTACCATGAGGGGTGTTTTTGTACTGTCTGCACAATTTGGGGCAGCGCATATTTTGGTAAGGGGATAGCTTTTTTAGTGATAAATAATTAACCAATAAAATCCTTGTATTTCTCAACAAATGCCTCGGAAACGATTTTTCCTGCTTCTCCGTTAGGGTGACCGCCGTAAATAGCCTTTGCAGGATCGTCTTCATGGCTTAAATATGAAGCAAAGTCAAAGTATTCTGCGTTGTATTCCTCACAGGTTTTTTTGCATAGCTCGTTGTAATCAAGTCTGATTTTTTCGTGTGCTTCGTCATAATCCTGAGGAGGCGCGTTGAATACTATTATTTTGCAGCCGGCATCTTTTAGAACATCGAGAACTTCTTTCAGATACTCGTTAATTTCCTCGGCAGTGTTTCCGTCTTCTGCTTGGTATTCGCCTGAAATTATGTCGTTTGTACCGAATGCTACGATAACAGTTTCAGCGGTCTTTGTACGTTCAATCCAGTTTCCTGCAAGAGAAGCATCGCTGGTTCTTGCCCAGCCCAATCCGCAGTTATAGAAACCGTAATCGTCACCGAGCAGTCTTGAGATTCTTGCCGCCCAGAATTCGTATTTCATAAATTCGGTCATACAGCCCTGAGTGATCGAGTCCCCGATAGCGGCGATGTTGTGCTTGACCTCACGCTTTGCACCTATCATCTGAGGGAGAGGAATCTGATCGCAGTATGAGAAGTTACCGTCATTATATTTATCGGCTGTTGTGGAAGTGAGAGTAGACATATATATGCAAGGAATATCCTTTCCGGTTAGCGTCCACTCCCAGACAAGATAGTGACCTTCCTCTACATTAAATTCAACGCTGTCGCTCCAGAATTTATCAACCGGTGTAACATTTTTGGTTTTCTGACCGTCGAATGTAACCTCGGTTTTGTTTGTTATTTTATCGTCAGGACCAGTGCCTCCGTCGGAGATCCAAGCTCCTTCAATTGTGTAATTTCCGCCCGGCTTGCCTGAAAACGCTATCGCCCCTTTGTCGTAGGTTGAATCAACAGTGTTGGAAAAGTAAAAGCAGTATTCCAGTTTTCCGTATTCTTCAACGGGGAAATATGCGCGGTAGGTTACCTTTTCAGCCTCATCAACCATATAATTGTTTCCCGTTGAAATAACGGTGTTTGATATGTATTTGTCAAAATTACTGTCATTGTTTTTAGCCTTTACAGGATCATCAGACGAACTATCTGAATTGCCACCACACGCACAAAGTGAAATCGCCATTACAGAAGCAAGCAGCATTGAACCTAATCTTTTCATAGTAAATTTCCTTTCATCTTTAATCTTCAAAAAAAGGGATATTATGTTTGCGGATATATTATACCATATGTCTTTTTCACAGTCAAACTGAGATATTTAACATAAACTATTGAAATGGATAAGCTTTTGTGGTAAAATGTATAAGGATTATTCAACAATTTCGGAATATACCAGATTGTTCGGAGGATTATGTTATATGAATATAAAAAAGGCTTTGTGTGCCATATTGAGCGTTATGACGCTGATAATCTGCATGATTTTCCCGTCGTTATCAGCTTTTGCTGATGACGAACTCACCTATGAGATTGGAAAAGAGGTTACAGCCGAGAATAACGCTGATACTTACTTTTTTGATGAAAGTTTTGGCTCTGATGTTGCGGTCAATGCAATGAAATTGGTAGCTAGTGTAACAGTTGTGGACTTTAATTCAAGCAACGGGTTCGCTATGAAGTTTATTATAAACAACAACACTAACAGCAACGATTTTTATTTTCTCACAATGGAAACAAATTCGTGGGCATATTCAGGAGCCAATAACCCTATTGAGGCAGAATCAAAGGGAACATATACCCTTGAGTTTGATTTGTCAAGCCTGGGACAGGTTTTTAGCATTAAGGGGGACTTATGGCAGGGAACTATGATTCTCAATGGCATACAGCTTGTAGACGATAAAAATAAAGAGATTGTCACCTATGGAAATATTATAGAGCCAACGGTAGGCTATTATAAAGCAGGTGAGGGTAAGGTCAAAAACCCGACAACCGCCAAGCCGGCGACGACAACTCAGCTGAATTCTGAAACTACAACAACAGCATCAACAACACAACCCAGCCGGTCGGTAACATTTTTTACAACGGCATTATCAAACAATGGCGGTCAGGGCTTTAGCTTTTGGTGGATTGCTGTTGCTGTATTGGCAGTGGGCGTGATTTTGATAGCACTTGCAATTATACTGACGAAGAAAATGAAATAAAGTTTAAATATAAGCCCATAAACGAGATTAAGGTGATTTTATGAAAAGGATTTTATTAGCTTTGCTTGCTTCAACAATTTTGTTATCAACGGGAGTTTTCGGATTATCAACCTTTGCCGATAATAGTGATCCTTCGACTGAGGCATCGAACAGTTATACAACCGCTGAACGCACCGATGATGATCCTTTTGCCAATGGCGAGGGGGAGATATCAGTTGAAGACAAAACCCCGACATTCTATTATATTTTAGCAGGTGTTGCGGGGGTAATAATAGTTATTGCAATAGCTGGATTTGTAACAAGTAAAAATAAAAGGTAAGCCTGTTTCGCTTTGCTCGAAATAAGGCTTTCTTTTGTGCAAGTTCACTATAATCTTTGCTGGTTTTTTGTTTAAGAAAGTATTGCACAAGCGTAAGTTTTATGATAAAATATACTGTGTAGAATTGTACATAGGGGATATTGTGCCTTAACGACTGTAACGTATGATGTTTCCGTAATGTGTGATTTGATTTAGTAATAAGCGTGAAATGTTTTCACGAGGAAAGGAAGATTATTTTTATGAAATTAAAAAGGTTAATTTCAGGTGTAGCGGCTATTGCTATCGTTTTATCATCACTCAGCTTTTCTTCTGCTGCTGTTGATTTAAACATCAGACCTGGGCAAGTAGGCTATGTGCCATACGGTATGAGACAGGATTCAGATGACTTTGACTTTACCGAAAAGCCTTATTCATTGACATCGGGAGATTATTATATGGGTTTGTGTGTTCAGACATCAAACTGGGCATTCCGAAACGCTATCGGTAGTGAGGATGATAAAGGTCAGAGTGCGCCAAATGTAAACAAAGAAGTAGTAAAAGGTATTAACCCGTACTGTCCATGGGCTAAGTTGTATATGAATGTATACGCTATGATAGACAGAGATAAAAACGGCGTTGAGTTAAAGTCGGCTGTAGGTGCATACGGTCCTGCGGGAATAATGAGTGAACCGGATGAAAACGATGCAAGAGAAATTCTTGAATATGCTAAGATCAATGACGCAATGATAGGCGATAACGGTAAATACACAGTAGGTATTCAAGGCTTTAACTTTAAAGCAGATACTGCTAGTAATTACGAGGGTCAATATGGAAATGGTCTTAACCAGTTATTCATATCCTCAAATATTGACTATTTAAAGAAAAACGGAGTTACGATCAATAACCCTGTTCTTAAGCTTTATAATACAAAAGAAGATTATGAGGCTAAAAAGCCATATAAAACAGTTTCTACAGACTTCTGGATTACAGGTGTAGGTTCAAACGCTACCGGTTATTCTCAATATACTTTCACAAACCTTTGGGCAAAGAATGGAGATCCGGATAAAGAAAACGGCGGAACATTTAATATACCTGCTAAAGCCCAGTCTAAGAGTCAGCATCTTGATGCATTCCAGGTTTCGGGATTCACAGGAAAAGCAAGCAGTGAATTTACTGAAACAAAATATGAGGGTTGTCAATTCCTTCCTGAGTATGCAATGGAAATAGAATTTGATGTTAGTATTCCGGACAGCATGAAGACCGGCGTTATTTCAAAACCTTTAGAGAATGTACTTAACGAGGTTTTAGAAATCCTTAACGATGAAGAAGAGCTTGCAACTATTCAAGGTAAAAATCCTGATCTGACTGTTGAGCAAATTAAAGAAAAGCTTTCTGATGTATATACAGCAGCTAAGAGTGTATATGACAATAATAGCAACTACAAGGGAATGTCAAAGACATTGGTAGCTGAGGTTCAGGCTAAGCTTGACAAAGCAGTTGAAGACCTCAAGGCGGTATGCTCTGAGTTTGGAATCCTTATCTGGGGTGAGCTTGACGGATATGTAGATGCTGCTGAGGTTATGGACGCTTCACAGTATACAGAAGATTCATGGGCTGCTCTTGAAGAGGCATTAGAAGATGCAAAGGATTTAAGAGAAAGATATAACAACGGTGATAAAACAATAACTCAAGAGCAGATTGACGCTGCTACAGCAAAATTAAAGGCAGCTATTGAAAACCTTAAGGAAATAACCGAAAAGGTTGACAGCACATCTGGCTTTGGATATATTCAGTTCAAGGATAACACAGGAAAATATAAATGGTATAATGATGGTAAGAATTATGCAAATGTATCCGCAAAGACAGTAAATGTTGTAACATCTGAAGATGGTAACGGAAAGACATATACCGTTGAGGCGATTTGTGATGGAAAAGCAACAGGTCTTGCTGATTGTAACCTTGAAATTCAGGGACTGATTGGTGCACAGAGCGGTGCAGCCGTTACTATTGATGAGGTTACTCTTGACGGCAAAAAGCAAAATCTGACCGGTGTTCCTTATACACAGGTTGTTGACGAGGCAAACGCATTTGTTCCTCTGTATGATGCTGAAGCAACAGAAATACCTGATGATGCATACACAAGTCCTGACGGAGAGTTGGCAAATGACGCTTCACCTCAGGCTCTGTCGCAGGGGGCTAAGAAAGATTATGCGGCAATTGACACTGAGTGGAAAGAGCTCGCAGTTAAGTTTACAGTAAACTGGACTGATGATGTTGTTGATGAAAACAATTCAGAAAACCCTGATACAGCAGGCGGTATAGCAGTTGCGGCATCATTGCTTGTTGTTCTCGGAGCTGGATATGTTGTTTCAAGAAAGAGAATGAAATAACAAAAAATAAATGTATAAAATAAAGAGTACAAACAAATTGTTTGTACTCTTTTCTTTTACCCGTTATGATTTAAACTTTGAAAATGTAACCGTATAACCTGAGATTTTAAGCGACTGGGGAATGTCATCTTTAAAGCTAAGCTCATAATCCTTATCCCCGACTGTTCCGCTTGCAATTGTCTGTCCCTCATTGGTTTTATATTTAACATTTGTCGAGAGAGTTGTTTTATCCAAAGCGGAAATTATCATTGTGCTTAAAGCGCTGTCGGGAAGCTCATCACGCTTTGCATCAAATTCCAGATCACCAAGTTTTATCTTGTATCTGTCGTTTGAAAAGGTTATCGTCATTCCGCTAATGCTATCAGGCTCGGTGTATGTAATAAGCCAGCTGTTTTCCTTTCGTGACAGAGAGGCTTTATAGGCATCGCTTCCCTCATCGTCACTTTTTATCGTAATATCGCACGAGTAGGGAATATTAAGCGTGGCGGGCTTTACATTCTTTTTGCAGGAGGTTGTCGTCAAAAGCAGTATAAGCATTATAGGGAAAATAAGATATTTTGCAGGTCTTTTCAAGCCGTTTCATTCCTTTCAGAAATCCTCAATTTCTTTGAGAACAAAAGGCAGAACATCTAAAATATCCCTCGCGATCACAGAACGCTTTGATCTGTTTTGAGAAAGCGTTTCGGCAGAGAGTCCCAAAACTAATTGACCTATTGCACAGGCTGAGATCGGCTGGGTCCCTTGTGCGACAAAGGACGCTATCATTCCGGCAAGCAGATCTCCGCTTCCGCCCTTGCTGAGAGCTGAGTTACCAATGTCAGACAGATAGACCTTTTTGCAATCAGGAGAGACAGCAACACTTTGAGTGGATTTTGACAGAACCGTAACATTGTAATCGCTGCTGAACTGCTTAATATAATCAAATCTGTTTTCCAAAAACCGTGATGTCGAAATTCCTAAAAGCCGTGAAAACTCAGCAGGGTGAGGGGTTAGAATTATTTTTGCCCTTGTGTTCTTTAGTACATTTATATTCTCACAAAGGCAATTTATTCCGTCAGCATCAATAATAATCGGGACCTCAGCTTGCTCAACTATTTCCTTAGTAAGATTAACCGTGTGAGCATTTTTACCCAAACCGCACCCGAGCAAAATGGCGCTTGAACTCTTTGAAAGCTCTATTATTTTTTCAGCATTGTCACAGGATATAAAACCATTTTCATCGCTGTTCAAGCGGGTATAAGTGGCTTCAAAGATGCTTGAGGACAGCGAAGAAATAACCTCTTCGACCGAGCAAAGATTTACCAGTCCTACCCCTGTGCGCAGTGCCGCTAAGGTTGAAATTGCCGCTGCACCCCTGTATTCCGAACAACCGCAAACACACAACAGCCTGCCGAAGGTTCCCTTGTGGGCGTTGTCAGGTCGAGGCGGCAAAAGCGATTTAACCAGAGCTGTGTCGAGCCTTTCAATTTCAAAATCGAATTCACTAGCCTGCTTTGGAATTCCTATGTCACAAGTGATAATTTCCCCACAAAAATCTCTGGCGGGGGATAATAAAAGCCCGAGTTTAAGGGCGTGAAAGCATACAGTGAAGTCGCATTTGACAGTTCCATCTGAGACAAATCCGTTTTTAGCATTAACTCCTGATGGAAGGTCACAGGCAATTTTTATAGCCTTTGATTCGTCAACCGCCTTGAAAATTGACTTAATTTCGTTAGACAGACTGCCGTGGAATCCCGTTCCAAAAACGGAATCTACTATTATATCGGCCCACTCACTTTGTGCGGAAATATCAGATGGCGAGACAATTTCTGTGTTTTTATTAAGGTTTGATATTGCCGCTTTTGAAAGCTCTGATTTTGGATTTCCCTGTGCGAGAATTATTCTAACATTAAGCGAATTGCTAAGCAGAGTGTTCGCACATACAAGACCATCTCCGCCATTATTTCCGTTTCCGACAAGGATAAGTATGTTTTTCAAGCCTTTTTTATATGCGATTTTGGTTATCTCGTGAGATAAAGACAGCGCAGCATTATCCATAAGCTCGGACAATAAAACGCCGTATTTTTCAGATGATTTTTCAGCAAATCCCACTTGTTCGGTGGTTAAAATTTTTGGCATAATAATCTCCGTTCTTCCCTTTTAGCATATTTACTTATATGCAATAACTATAGCGGTTGCAAGTGTGTCTGTGTGGCTTATGCTTATTGAAAATGACAATCCTTTTGCTATATCAAAAGCTTTTCCTGAAAGCTCTAAAAAAGGCTTGCCGTTTTCATCTCGTAATACCGAGACTTCCTTCAGACTAAAGCCCCTTACACCCGTGCCAAGTGCCTTTGAAAATGCTTCCTTAGCCGCCCAGTTGCCTGCCATAGAGGGGTATGGATTTTTCTTTGATGAGAAAAATTCAAGCTCCGTTTGAGAGAATACCCTTGACAAAAATCCGCTAATAGATGTACTTTTCTCTATTCTTTCTATATCTACAATATCAATTCCTGCTGAGTACATTTTTATCTCCTGATAGTTTTTGGCAAATAGGTTTTTATAATTTCCAGCATATCATCGTCGGGAGTTATCAGAATATAGCACATTCCATATTTGGAATCTTTGCACAATATAAAGTAAGATTCATCATCAACATCACCTGAGGTTGTATCAACTGTACTGTATTTTTTGCAGAAGCTTTTGCCGTTTGCTAAACCGAAATCTTCTACGCTTTTCAAATTAACAGATATAAGCCTTTTTCTTCTGCTTTTTGCCGTTATTTTATCAATGTCCAGATCACCGTTTGTGCAGATATATTCATATTCAACATCAAAATTTTTAATAAGAAAGTAAGCTCCCCAAAAAAGCAGAGCAATAAGTATAAGTGACATAACACCAAGTAACTTAAATAACAATATTGACACAAAAACTGCGGCAACAAATATTAGTGCTCTTTTTATAAAAACTGTATTATCTGGTTTTCTTGTAACAAGCTGTTCTTTAAAGCTATCCATAATTTTAATTGCTCCTATGTTTATTTTTTTCATTATAGCACAATAATGTCAATTTTTCAATATTGATTATTTTGCTCTGTTATGTTAATATATTTAAAGAATTCATATTTAAGGAGACAAAAATGAGACTTGTAATACAAAGGGTAAAAAGTGCAGATGTAACTGTTGATGGCAATATTGTCGGAGAAATATCACAGGGATATTTGGTTTTAATGGGAGTTTGCGAGCGTGATACGAAATTTGAATGTGAAAAGCTATGCGAAAAGATGATAAACTTAAGAATTTTTTCAGACGAAAACGGAAAAACAAATCTCTCTATTAAAGATGTAAAAGGAGAGTTATTGATTGTATCTCAGTTTACCCTTTATGCTGATTGCCGAAAGGGTAACCGTCCGAGCTTTATAAATACAGGAAATCCCGACAAGGCAAACAAGCTTTATGAGTATTTTCTCAGTCTTTGCCGAGAGAGAATTGAGACTAAGGTTGAGTGTGGCATCTTCGGGGCTGATATGAAAGTAAGCCTTATAAACGACGGACCATTCACAATAATTCTCGACAGCGATGAAATAATTAAGAAATAGAAAAAATATTTTGCCTCTTAAATCAAAATCCAATATAGAATAGACAAACACCTCTTTTTCATAAACTTGTTAAAGGGGTGTTTTTATGTTTGCGAATTTAATTGATATGATTCTTTCAAACTGCCTTTATTTTGCACTTCATCTTGAGCGAAACGGGGCTTTTCCAAAGCCGTTGTCTGCAAAGGAGGAAAGAGAGTGCTTTAGCAAAATGGCAGAGGGAGATGATGGTGCAAGAACAAAGCTGATTGAGCATAATTTAAGGCTGGTTGCACACATAGTGAAAAAATACTATTCAAACTTAAGCGATCAGGAGGATCTTATATCCATTGGTACAATTGGTCTTATCAAAGCAGTGTCGACTTTTGATTATACTAAGGGAACACGCTTTGCAACCTACGGAAGCAAATGCGTTGAGAATGAGATTCTAATGCATTTCAGGTCATTAAAAAAATCTGCCGGGGAGCTTTATTTTGACGAACCTATTGATATAGACAAGGATGGAAATCAGCTTACTTTAATGGATATAATATCTGAGGATATTGAAATAATAGACAAGATTGATCTTTCAATAAAATCGGGGAAGCTTTATAAATTTCTGCCAGAGTGTCTTGATGACAGAGAGCGTGAGATTATCACACTCAGATATGGATTATACGGTGCAATACCTCTGACGCAAAGAGAGATTGCAAAGAAATTCGGTATATCACGCTCGTACGTCTCCCGAATAGAGAAAAAAGCATTGGGTAAGCTCAAAGCGTGCTTTGATGAGAAGAAAAAATAATAACCCCAAAGAGTTTTCTATTTTCTGAAATACAATGGGCTTCGCCTTTTGCTTTGCTTACGCAAAGCTGTGAAGCTGTCACTTCACTGAAACTATGTTAAAGCAAAAATTTTTTATTTTTGAATAAAGTAAATAAATCTGTCAAAAATAACCTCATAGAAAAAGTTTAACATAAATGAGGTCAAGATTTGAAAATCAAGGATTTTTAAATCGGAATTGTGTTTAAGCGATTTTGGCTTTAGCGATTCCAAAGGAAAGGAAAGTTTAGTACACATGAAAAGGTTATCAGATCTTATCAGGGGAAAGGGAATGCTTGTCGGTTTTTTAGTTTTTCTTATGGCTGTGGGAATAGGTAGCTTTGCGGTTTATAAAAGCACTATGAACAAACTGACAAATGAAAATATTCTCACCAGTATCGAAAGCTCTCAGGTTGCAAATACGGTTAGTGATGTTGAAAAAACAACATCTGCCGATGAACAGCAGGCTGATGAAGAAGATGACAGCGATAGTGAAAAAACAACGATCACTGTTACAGAAGGCGAAACTGACAAAGCCGAAATAGAAAGCGAAATCGATACTGAAGAAAGCGAAAGTGTGAATGCAAATAGCACGGTTGACACTGAAACCCAGCCATTAGTAATGCCGCTCAAGGGAAAGATTATAAATCCATTCTCAAACGGCGAGCTTGTTAAAAGCGAAACCTTGGGATATTGGGAAACCCACGATGGCGTAGACATCAAGGGGAAAGTTGGCAAAAAGGTCGTTGCTATGACGGCAGGAACGGTTACAAAGGTGATTGATGATCCGCTGTTCGGCACAGAGGTCATAATAGACCACGGAAATAATATTGAGGGGCATTATTACAACCTTAAAAAGTCGGTTAATGTAGCCGAGGGGGACAATGTAAATTCGGGTGAGAAAATAGGTGAGGTAGGAAAGACTGCTGATGTGGAAAGCAAGCTACCTGCACATCTGCATTTCGGAATTAAACAAAACGGAAAATGGATTGATCCTATTTCATTTATAAACCCAAGTGTTGGGAAATAATAAATAACAGGCGAAGTCGCTTTGACTCCGCCTGTTTTGCTATCCTGTTATCTGGATTGTAGTTTCATTTATTTTAATATTCTTTGTTTTATAGTTACTTGATTTTACAAACTGTTCAACCAGAATATCCTTGATACCTGAGTTTCTCGAATTTTCATTTACAGCAAATCTGAGCTTGCCGTCTGATGAGGTATAGATGTTCTCCGCCTCGACAATTCGGAAAATTATTCCTGAGTCTGTTTTTATCTTGTACACCTCAAAATATTGATTATATGGCGAGGCCGCAGAAGTTTTTGCAGTATTGAAATAAGCGTTCACAAGGGTTATTTCATATCCTGCAAATGAGGATAACTGCTTGTGCATTTCCGCCTTGATAGTTGTCAAATCAATATCCTTGACCTTAGATGCATATTCATCTACATTCTCGACAATATAGGTTCTTTGGGTTTTTAAAAGGGTATATCCCTCTGCTAAAAGGTCATCTTCTTTAAAACCCGATTTGAATTCAGCCTTGACTGTTATAACATCACCAAGCTTTAGTTCTGTGGTCTGCGAAATTTTAAAGTCAAAGTAATTTCTTATTAAACTGCTTGCATTGTCGGTGTTCATTCCGCTGACTGAAACTCTCGGAGAGATTCCTGTGAAATCAACTGTTACATTCTCGAAGGGATCAAGTTCTTTGACATTGCCGAGGTCTGTAACAGTAAACTCAGTGCTTGATGATTTGGCTACTATATACTTCTGATCGTTGTATTCTATTGTTGAATCGTCAGGGTTATATGATGAAGATATACAATTTGCAACGACAGTAACAGTATCACCGTTTGAAAGATTTCCGTTATTAGATGACGAGGTTATATTGAATGTGAAGTTATCCAAAACAATTGGCTCGCATCTTGAAGTGCTTATCTCAGCTGTACCGAAGCCCTCAGTTCCGCTGAATGTAACAGATATATCGGCAAATGGATTTAAGCTTTTAGCAGAATATAAGTCGCTGACATTTACGGTATATGTTGTGTTGGTAAGCCTGATTCTGAATTTCCTAAGCGCCTTTTCGTTATATCTTACGGTAACTGTAAGCACATCGCCGTTCATTATTTCAGAGATTTTATCAATTGAGCTTGCCTTAACGCTTTCCGTACCAAGTCTGTAAAGAAAATTGCTGTCTGTAGGATCTGATGCGATATAAATATCTGCTTTCAGTGCAATTTGCATCTCATGAGCCTTTTGCAAATTATTTGTATTGGTAAAGACATCTGTCAGAAGAGGGGCATTTTCACCTGTTGCGTTTGCTTTGAAATAATCGCTTTCTTCATCTATTGACAAATAAGCTGTTGCGTCACCTGTCTCGCCCTCTATGTTTACCTTAACAAGTTGTGATGCGTCTATTTCAATGAAAGCCAGCTTATCATAGAAAAAATAAGCCGTACAGCCTAGTGCTATAAGAACTATCGCCCAAAGGATTATAACAAAAGCAAGCTTTGGGGACTTTTTCTTTTTTACATTATTTCTGGTTTTACAGTACATACAAACACGAGCGTTTTTAGGTATATACTCTCCGCAATTTCTGCATCTGATTCTTTTTGCCATAATTATCCCCTTTTCTATGTTTTATATCGAAATTTTGACATTAAGTCTAAATATATTATAGTAAATTTGCTTTCAAAAGTCAATTGATAAGTGCTGATATGGTGTTGTGATAAATCAAGCTTAAATTAAAGAAAAAGCGGTTGACTTTTCTCAACCGCTCTCAATATACCTATACAATTTACTCCTTGCAATAATCAACAACCGACTTTATAAACTGTCTTCCTGCTACGCTTTTGGAAAGCTTGTCAAAATCACAGTTGCATACAACAACCTTTCCGTTACCCTTTTCGTATTCATAGAGCATTCCAAGTTGATGGTTTCTGTCGAAATTGTCAATAGTTCGAATAATAAATTTCTTGTCCGCATAACAGCTGTCTAAAATCTCGCTCTTTGAGTTTTCGACAATTTCCCACCATTGCTCGGTTGAGTAAACCTCGCTTGGGAACTGCGATAATGCAGGGTGAGTATTGTCGATAAGAAGTCCCATAGTGCCGACAGGAAGCGGCTTGTTCATCATTTTTGAGATTGAACTGAACATCGGATAGCACCAGAAATCCTGACAGTAATATCCTTGTATAAAATCGTTTTCACTTAACTTTTCAAGATTGGGAACAATTAGTATCGTTTTGCCCTCTGATAAGAGTTTCTTAGCATAAGGCGAATCAACACTCTCGAAAATATATGCTCCTGAAATATCAACGTGGTCAATAATAGGAAATACCCAAATTTTATACGAATTTTGTATATCCGTTCCGTCAATTTTGATTGTAAGCTCAACAGAGCAAACGGTATCAACCTCCGGAAGTACAACATCAATATCGCAAATGTCGATATAATTCTGACCGTCAGTCTGTTTTATAGTCTCACTTCCGCTTGCAATAATGCTTCCGCAGGAGCATTTAAGCTCCCATTTAAGAAGCCTTGAATCGACGCTGTAATTTCTGTAATAAGCTAGCTCTATATGGGCGTTGAATTTATCACCGCTTTCATAAGTGTAGCTGTTAAATTTGGCAAGCAATACAGCGTCCGAGCAGAATTTTCTCCATTCCTCAGGCGAACAGATTCCCTTTTGATCCATAAATGCGTCAAGAACGCCTACTAAAGCTGTTCCCTGACCGCTGAAATCCTGAATGTCAAGAATGTGAAAACCTCCAAGCAGTCTTGAACGGAAAACTGCTTCCATTTCTTCTTTGTAGCATGCTACAGTAAGTTTGCCGGAGGCACGGAAAAAGTCCTTCGCTAGGCGTTCAAGACCTGCGGATTTCATATGTTCTTTGAACATCTCAAAATTTTTCGGCTTGAGCGAGCCTGTATACTTTTTAATCTCGTCAAAGTCCGGGTATGTTTCATATTGTCCTATTTCATGAGTGATAATAGGTACGTTCGGTATAAAGCCTGCGTCGGCCTCGCTTGCCTTGACTGTTTTCATTGTCGTTCCGTATTGTATCTGAACCGTTCCGTCTGAGCTTTCTTTGTTTTTTTCTGTGCTGACTGTTGGGTGAATCACGCTGTCATAACACATATCTGTTGCAGGCTTTCTTGTTTGAATATGACCGAGAGGTGCGTCGCACGTTGCAAAAGAACCTCGCAAAAGTCTGTCTTTTGAAAGCCTTACACCGCAGAAGAAATCATCATTTTCCAAAACCTGAGGGAAAAATTGAAAATTGTTAGAACCCTGCGTATAAAGAAATCTCTTATCATATTTCTTGAAATCTCCGATTATTTCGTTTAATCGGGGAGGACTTCCCCAAAGCTCGTTTCCGAGCGACATCATACAATAAGAAGGATGATTGCCGTAGAACTTCATCATTCTAAATCCTTCTTCAATAAGGAATTCCTGCTCAACTTCATTATATCCTTCTTCATCTTTTGCTGCTATTGTTCCCCAAAATGGAAG
>CANQJW010000042.1 GCA_947624345.1 uncultured Clostridia bacterium
TTGCATAATATGAGTTAAGCGAATTTGTTAGAAAAGGAGAGAAGCTTTATGCAAAGGCTGGTTATTGAGGGCGAAAATAAACTTACAGGCGAGCTTGTTTGTCATGGAGCAAAAAATGCGGCTCTGCCTTTGCTTGCAGGCTGCGTTTTAGCAAAGGGTGAAACGGTATTACATAATTGTCCGAGACTTAGTGATGTTTTTGCGGCGTGCAGAATTTTATCCTGTTTAGGATGTGAATGTAAGCGTGAGGCGGATAGCGTTTTAGTCAACACAAACGGACTTTTACATTTTGATGTTCCCGATGGCTTAATGAGAGAGATGCGTTCATCAATCGTTTTTCTGGGTGCGATTTTAGGCAGACTTGGAAAGTGTAAGCTTTCATTCCCAGGAGGTTGTGAACTTGGTCCTCGTCCGATAGATATGCATATTTCAGCACTCAAAAAAATGGGTGTCGTGATAAATGAAGAGCACGGTGTGTTAGACTGCTCTGTTCCGAATGGCTTGGTTGGTACAAATATAACATTTTCTTTCCCGTCGGTTGGAGCGACAGAGAATGTAATCCTTGCGGCGGCTACGGCAAAGGGAACAACGGTTATACACAACGCTGCCCGTGAGCCTGAAATTACTGATTTGGCGAACTTTTTGAACTGCTGTGGTGCAAGGATTGCAAATGCAGGAGAAAGCACTATAATTATAGAGGGAGTTAAGGAGCTTAACGGCTGTGAATACACCGTTATGCCTGACAGAATTGTAACAGCGACATATATGGCGGCTGCAGCAATAACAGGCGGAGAGCTTAACATTACCAATGTGAGAACAAGTGATGTTGAGGCTGTTATTCCTATCTTTGAGCAGATGGGGTGTTCGGTTTATACTTATAGTGATAATATTTATATCAGTGCCAGACACGGACTTAAAGCCGTTAAAACAATAAGAACAATGCCGTATCCCGGCTTTCCTACCGACGCACAGGCGACAACTATGGCGGCTCTTTGTAAGGCACAGGGAACGAGTGTCATTGTAGAAAACATTTTTGAGAGCAGATACCGTCAGGTTGATGAGCTTGTAAGAATGGGCGCTAAAATCAAGACCGAGGGTAAGGTTGCTATTATAGACGGAGTAAAGAGGCTTTACGGTGCAAATGTAAGGGCAACAGATCTGCGTGGCGGAGCTTCACTTGTGATTTTAGCTCTTGCCGCCGAGGGAAAAACAGAAATAAGCGATATACATCTGATTGACAGAGGCTATGAGATGATAGAGAAAAGTCTGTCATCTGTGGGTGCAAATATTAAAAGAGTATAGGAATTATAAAGATAAGGAAGATATTAGTTTGAAAGATAAATCTTTTAAACTGCGAGATAACTGCGAGATTTTTGCTTTTCGGAGGACGTCCGAAATTTACTTCGTAAAAGCGCAAAAACGTCGAAAGGAGGAATGCTCCTTGCGGAGCATGGCTATTTAAAGTGAAGGACATTGAAAAAACAAATTTGCCTGATGAGCAATACAGAATTATCAATGGCGAAAAGGTTATTGTTTCAAGAAGAAAGCGAAGAAGAAATATGTCTCTTTATTATTTCATCGCTGTTGTTTTCATTATAATGGCACTGATCTTTTTGTCATTGACTGTTTTCTTTAATATAAAAACAGTAGACATCACAGGAACAGACCTTTATGTAGACGAGCAGATTATTGAGGTAGCCGGATTATCAGAAGACGACAATCTTTTCAGAATTGATACAGCTAAGATGAAAGATGATATTCTAAGCGCCTTTCCCTATCTTGAGGATATTACGATAAAGAAAAAGCTACCGTCAACCTTGCAGCTAACTGCTGTACAAGCTGTCCCGATGGCTAATATTAAAAATGAGGACGAAACCTTTTGCGTTATAAGCACGACCGGAAGAATTGTCGAGACAGGAATGCTTGATAAAAAAGCGGGGTTGGTAACAGTAACAGGAATGGATTTAAAGGTCAAGGATCTGGGCAAGACATATGCTGATAAGGACAGTATGAAAACTACTATTTTAAATCAGATTCTTGGAGAGATAACTGCACTGGGAATGACCAATATGGATACAATTGACCTCAGCGACAGGACAAACATCAAAATGACGTACGACGGCAGGTTGGATATAGAGGTAGGAAGCTCGGTTGACCTTGCATTTAAGGTGAGATATATCGGGGCAGTTATCAAAAAGCTTTCCAAAACATATCAGGGAACGCTTATTTATCACAATGCAACAAGCGGACTTTCGGCGATACCAAAAGCGGCTGAGGCGACGGATAAGAGTAATTAAACCATACACCGCATATTTCAAATCATGATAAACCGCTTATTTATTTTTCACGAAAAAGGGAAAATGCGTTAGTTTATTTAAGTAACGCAGTGAAAAGTATTGCAATGAAGCTTAGTAATTATTAAGAAAAATCGGACTATTTTACGGCAGAATGAGAAAAAAATACCAAAATTATACGGATTTTCGTTGCTTTTTTGCAAAAACATTAAAAAAACACTTGCCAAAAAGAATAAAATGTGTTAGAATACTATCGTATAGTAGTATGTGAGTATGATAGATGTACTATAAATAAGTTTAGTAGGAGGACTTTATAATGAGTTTTTCAATTAGCTCAGATGATGTATTTGGTGCAAAGATAAAAGTAATCGGTGTCGGCGGCGGCGGCGGAAATGCTTTGAATTGTATCGCACAAGAGGGTTTAGCAGGCAATGTAGATTACATATCTGTAAACACAGATGTTCAGGCTTTGCAGAGATCTAAGGCTACTGAGAAAATTCAGATAGGCTCAAAGCTTACTCGTGGACTTGGCGCAGGTGGAAGACCTGAGGTTGGCGAGGCTTCAGCTCAGGAGAGCAAGGAAGAAATCGCAGACGCTATCAGAGATGCTAATATGGTGTTCATCACAGCAGGAATGGGCGGCGGAACAGGAACAGGAGCTGCACCTGTAGTTGCTGAAATCGCTCAGGAGCTTGGAATATTAACAGTTGCTGTTGTTACAAAGCCTTTCGCTTTTGAAGGCGCTAAGAAGATGCAGCAGGCTGAAAAGGGAATCGACGAGCTTTTAGCAAATGTTGACTCACTTATCGTTATTCCTAACCAGAAGCTTTTAACAGGTGAACAGAGACTTACAATGCGTGAGTCATTCTCACTGGCTGATAACATATTAAAAACCGGTGTAATGTCAATCGCTGACTTGATCCTCAGAAACGGATTTATGAATGTTGACTTTGCTGATGTTACAACAATTATGAAAGAGGCAGGACTTGCTCATATCGCTATCGGTTCAGGCAACGGCAAGGACAAGGCTCAGGAGGCTGCAAAGCAGGTTATCTCCAGTCCGCTTCTTGAAACATCAATCAGCGGTGCAAGAAGACTTCTTGTTAACATTGTTATGTCAGAGGATATCGTTACATCTGATATGGACGAGCTTACACAGATTATCACTCAGGCGGTTGACCCAGATGCTACAATCATCTTTGGCGCAGATTACAGCTCTGATTTAACAGATACAATTGATGTTACTGTTATTGCAACAGATTTTACAGACAAAAAATCAAAGGATGATGCTCTATCATCGCTGAATTCTGAGGCAATGGCTAAGGCAGGGGTTAAAGCTCCTGACAATCCAAATTACTACGATGATATCTTCAACATCATTAAGAATAAGTAATTTATGATTTTTAAGCACCTTGCATTTTTGCGAGGTGTATTTATTTTGTTTATGGAAAATGGTAATTAGCGTGAAAAATACTTTTTCATGCCCTCATTACGAACCTTTGTCGAGAAAAGGCATTGTGGTAATTTTGGCGGAGCTGAAACCGTCTCAAATTTCGCAAAAGGTATGGTGATTTTTATGCCAGAAATAAAAAAGGTCCTGTCAAGCGAGCTTAAATCCCGTTCGGGTGAATTTCATATCGGGGATAAAATTATTTTAACAGGAACGGTTTATACGGCTCGTGATGCCGCACACAAAAGGTTTAACGCACTTCTTGATGAGGGAAAGGAGCTTCCCATACCGATCGAGGGAGCGGTTATATATTATGCAGGACCGACTCCTGCACCGGAGGGAAGACCGATAGGTTCCTGTGGGCCTACAACATCAGGCAGAATGGATAGGTTTGCCCCTAGGCTTTTGGATTTAGGCCTCGGCGGAATGATAGGAAAGGGCGAGAGAAATAAGACAGTGAGAGATGCCATTGTGAGAAACAAGGCTATCTATCTTTGCTCGATTGGCGGAGCAGGAGCGCTTGCGTGCAACTGTATAAAATCCTGCGAGGTCGTGGCATTTGACGAGCTTGGCTGCGAGTCGGTAAAAAAGCTCTATGTCGAGGATTTTCCGCTTGTTGTTGCTGATGATATGTATGGCGGAGATATTTTTGAAAACGGCAGAAAAGAGTTTTGTTCTTTATAGGCTTGTGTGTTATTTTACACAAAAACTTATTGTAATTTTAAGTATAATTTATAAATATGTAAATTATTTTTTAAAATTTGCTTGACACAAGCCAAGAAAAATGTTATTATATTTTTAATAAGTAAAAGAGTAACGGTGGCGGTAAGCGTGGGAAACGCTCAAAAAATTGATTATAAAAAGCTGGACGACGAGAGTCTGGCAAGCCTTTCAAAGACTGATAAAAACGCCGTTTCCGAGCTTGTGTTGAGATATATTTTCATAATCGAATATAAGGCTAAGGCATACGGTAAGACGCCTGACGATGTTGCAGACCTTTCGCAAGAAGGGCTTGTGGGGCTTATCAATGCGGTCAGAACCTTTGACAACTCAAGGGGAATAAAGTTCTCAACCTATGCGAATACTTGTATCACAAACAAAATGCTTTCAAGCATTTCAAAGATGAATAAGATTAGCTTTAATGAGGCGTTGAGCGACGACGTTGAAGCGTTTTTTGAGACGGGCGGAGATGTCGGTTGTGAAAGCCCTGAGAGCATTATTCTTGAACAAGAGAAATACAGGGAATTTATTTCTCGGATATCTTGTTCGCTCACTGATTTGGAGTGGACTGTTTTTAATCTGTATCTGGAGGAGAAAACCTACCAGCAAATTGCAGATGAACTTTCGCTTTCGCAAAAAGCAGTAGACAACGCTATGCAAAGGGTTAGGAAAAAGTTAAAATCAGTTATGAATAGTGAAAATTAGCGGACTGTATGTTCGTAAATTTATATGGCCGAATAGCTTAATATCAGAGCGTTGTTTATGAAGGCACATATTCAAAGGTGTCGGTGTAAGTCCGACAAGGCACACAAAATTTAGCGTAAGCGAGGGAAAAATTATGTTTGAAGACAAAACATTAGTTTGCAAAGAATGTGGAGAAGAATTTGTATTCACAGCAGGTGAACAAGAGTTCTATGCAGAAAAAGGCTTTGAGAATGAACCTCAGAGATGTAAGCCTTGCAGAGATGCAAGAAAGAGAGCTGCAAGAGAAGCAAGAGAGATGTTTACAGCTACTTGTGCATCATGTGGCGGAGAAGCAAAGATTCCTTTCCAGCCAAGTGAGGATCGTCCTGTATATTGCAGCGAATGCTTTGCAAAGATGAAGGAAGCAGAATAATTTAATATTATATTATCGTGATTCTTTCTAAAGGCACTGTCGTTTATCGGCAGCGCCTTTTTGTATGTAATAAAAAAGAGAATCCCACAGGATCCTCTTTAGACGGTTGAAAAGTTCTGTTTAAACTTTCATTAAATCATTTCATCTTTTTAATATTCAAAAATACTCTTTAACATCGAAACAAATTGTTTTAGTGTAACGTCGTTAACTTCAATAGTATAGGTAGCATTATCGCCCGTTGCAATGGCACAATAATTACTATTATTTATTTTACATATAGCAACTTCGTTGTTACCTATTAAAGTTTTTTTCAATTCTTTGTATGAACTGTCTAGCATTTTTCCATCATCAGCACGAATCTCTACGACTTGATCCTTTGACAATTCAAGCTCCACAACTCCATATAAAATTTCCTTTGTATTTGAGAAACTCAATTTATATTTTCTCTTATGTGCCTCTAAAAAGTCTTCTGTGCCATATTGTTTTTGCCATTGTATTACTGACACTTCTTTCAATTTTCCACCAAACTTCGCATTTGAATATAATGAATCAATCTTGTTTATTACCACATTATCAACTGCTTCTTCTATTGCTTTTACTTGTAGCGTTTCTGTTGGTGTGTTATATACTATTTCATTTTCATTCGCTCGATTATCTGAGTTAATCTGATGTATTTTCTCTTGATTTACAAAGATACATATGGCTAACATTGCACATGCAGCTAACACTGATACAGTATAAATTTTCTTTTGCTTTTTATATGATGAATTGCTTACCTCTGCAATAAGCTCATCATCAATATCCCCTATAGCTTCAAATAATTGAAAACTTGTCATAAAGAATATCCCCTTTCTACTAAAAATGATCTCATCTTCTTTCTGCAACGATATAAAACTGATTCAACCCTTTTTTCTGTTGCGCTATATTTCTCAGCAATTTCTTTTATGGTCTTGGCATACCAATATCGTTCAATAAAATAGTATCTATACTCTCTCGTTTGTTTTTTAAGAAATATAGATATGTTATGAGACAATTCCTTGTATTCAACCTCTGTTTCTACGTTATCATTCGAATTTATACAGTCTTCAAGTTCTGATAATAGCATCGAAAAATTATCGCTTTCTCTTTTTTTACTTGTTTTTTTCTTCAAATAATCTATTGATAGATTCCGAATAATTTTTCCGGTATAAGCAAGCAACGAATTTGGCCTTGTCGGGGGAATAGAGTTCCATGTTCGCAAGTATGCGTCATTAACACACTCTTCTGCATCAGATTTATTGTTCACGATTCGATATGATATGTCAGTTAAAGCCTTACCATATTTCTTTTTAAGTAGATTCAACCCATTTTCATCTCGTTCCCAAAACAACTCAACAATTGCGTTATCCGTACACATCAAACTTCCCTTCTTTCTGAAGTTTAAAAGATATTCTCTTACTTATTAAGACGAAAATAACAACCTTTTCCCTAACTTTTATTATAAAATATTTTGGTATCGTATTTTATACGCTAAAATTTTTATTTATTATATCTTCATAGTTTTGGGGTGGACAGAGGTGTTGTCAAGTGGGTTTTTACAAGTCATATTTGCTGAATAATAAGGTTGCATTTTTAAAATTATTGTTATATACTTTAAATAATATGTTAGGAAGATAAATCGGGATTTGATGAATAAATTTGTTTAAATTCTGAGTAATTTTAGGAATACTTTAGTAAAAAGGAGATAAAAAATGAAATTAGGTTTGGTATTAGAAGGCGGAGCAAGCAGAACAGTTTTTTCCTGCGGAGTTATGGATGTTTTGCTTGAAGAGAATATAATCGCCGATATGATTATAGGTACATCAGCAGGAATTGCGTTTGGAGTTTCGTATGCATCTCTGCAAAGGGAAAGGAATATGCACCTTGCCGCTGAGTATATGGGCGATAAAAGATATATGGGTATAAAGCATATTTTAAACCCAAAAAATAAAAGCTATTATAATATGCAGTTTGTCTATGACGATGTTCCGAATATTCATCTTCCTTTTGACTGGAATGCTTTTGAAAATTTCAAGGGCGATGTTATCGGAGTATGTACGAATGTTAAAACAGGTAAAGCTGAATATCTTCCTGTTTCAAGAACAGACAGAACCTTACCCGTTTTAAGGGCAAGCTGTGCGCTTCCGATTTTATTCCCTTTTATCAACATTGACGGAAAGAACTATTTAGACGGAGGAATATCGGATTCTATACCGTATAAATATGCACTAAATCATGGCTGTGATAAAGTAATTGTTGTACTTACCCGAGAAAGAGGTTATGTAAAGCATACAGGGAAAAGCGTTAAGCTGGCAGAGAGGATATACAGAAAATATCCTGAGCTAGTTAAGGCTTTAGCTTCAAGAGCAGATAACTATAACAATCAGATAAAAGAATTAAGAACTCTTGAACGTGACGGAAAGGCATTTGTTATCGAACCTATAACTACAATGGGAGTTAAAAGGACAGAGGGTAAACCAAGCAGGCTTTTGCCTTTGTATCAACACGGGTTAAGCGTTGCCAGAGATAATATTGATGCTCTTAAAAGTTATCTGAGTGTATGAATTTTGAAAGGAGCAAATCATAAATATGATTGTTAAAGTTGTAATCGGTATAGTTGTTATGGCTTTGATAATATTTGTTATTGTTGAAAACCGGCTTTACGACGTTACTAGATTCAGTCTGAAAGCAAAGGGGTTGCCACAGAGCTTTGACGGAGTTAAAATTGCACATCTTTCAGACTTGCACTTAAAGTCCTCACAGGGGTATGACTATAAAATAATTTCGCTGACTCGTGAGCTTGAACCTGATTATATTTTCCTGACAGGCGATTTAATTACAAGAAACCAAACCGAATTGAAAAAGCAAAAAGAGTTTATCAAATATCTAAGTGAGATCGCACCTGTGTATTTTGTTTTCGGAAATCACGAAAACGACGCCGACGAGGAGGTTCAAAAAGAGCTTCTCACATTCCCGTTTACTGTTTTAAATAACAAATACGTTATTCTTGAACGTGGCAGCTACAGCGTTTGTCTGTATGGAGCCAATATATCTTCTAAATACTATCTTGGTGAAAATTTCGACTATAAGAACATTCCCTATTTGTCAAAAAATGAACTAACTGAGCTTATCGGCGAGAAGAATAATGCGTTTTCTATTCTGCTTTCTCACAATCCTAATTTTTTGAAAACCTATTCAGAATGGGGCGCTGATATGGTCTTTTCGGGGCATATTCACGGCGGAGCGATAAGGCTTTTCGGAAAAGGTTTATTTTCTCCTGAAAGAAAGTTGTTTCCTACCTATACAGACGGAGTTTATAAAAGCGGAGGAACACAGATGGTTATTTCAAGAGGGCTGGGGAAGTTCAGGCTGTTTAATCATAGGGAAGTTATACTTTGTACATTGACTAGATATAAGACCGTCGAGCCATCGGAGGCTTAATAAAATAACAAATACAAAAAATCCGGATAACCAAATGGCATTCGGATTATTTTTTTTGTGTTTGATTTTTTAAAAATTCTTTTCCTGTTATAAGAAAGTCTATTGACTTGTTAAAGTATAGAGACATTTTTACAAGCATATCAAGGCTTGGCTCACGTCTGCCGTTTTCGTAGTGTGAAAGGGCTTCACGAGTGATATTTAAATCAAAAGCCACCTGCTGTTGGCTTAAATGGCGGGCTTTTCTTACAAGCCGTAGTCCCTGCATACACATAACCGTTTCTCCGTAAAATTTTTTAAACTTTTTTGAAATTTCCTCTTGACATTATTGTAACATTCTGTTACACTAATTATGTTACATTATGTAACAATTTATAAGTTTACAATATTGTAAGTAAATTCTAGGAGGAATTTGTATGAAACACAAAAGGATATTATCTTTAATAGCATTAGCATTAGTGGCGTTGTCATTAGTTGCGTGTACAAAAACATCAAAAAATCAGTCAGGCTCAAAAGAAAGTTCAGCTAAAAGCGACGAATTAAAAATGAAAGATATTGATTGGTCTATTGATACAAATGTTATTGACGGAGAGCGTTATGTTTTAATGAATTATACAAACAACTCACCTTTTGTTATTTGTGAGTTTGAGATTTCGTTTACAGAAAAGGATAATATTACTGATGATGAGAAAGAAAAATATTATTCTGAGGTTGCAAAGGCATTTGATTTAAGTGATAAGGATTTGGCACAAACAAAAGAGGAAAAAATCGCTATGAGCACTAAAACCGATAAAATCGCAGCTGTAGGCGAATCAATTTCTAATATCTACTGTTATTATTACAGCGGTTCTTATAGGGTTAAGGACATAAATCATTATAATTTAGTAACACCAGATATTGCGACAATACGATATATAAACGGTGAAAGGATATACACTGTTAATTATGACTTTATATCAGACAAATATAATATAGACGATGAAACTGTTAAAGCATATCAGTGGTCGACTACTGATTTAGGTAATCATATTCCTAAACCTGATGTTTATGTGGTTGAATCTTATGACGTAGACAATGAAAGTAATTTTAACTTTCATGCATATGGAATGTCTTTAGATCAGTTCAATACTTATGTTGAGGAATGTAAGAAACAAGGATATTCTGTTAATGTAAGCAGTTCTGAAGGTGACTATGCTGCTGATAACAAAGATAAGTATCATATAGATCTCTACTACTTTGAAGGAGATAATGAAATGAGAGGTTCTATTGACGCTCCAGAGAAAAAATAATTAAAAAGATACCGATTTCATCTCAGATAGCAGTAATAGTTCTTAAATCTAATAGAAAATATTTTGTTAAGGTAAGAGCATTTAAGACTGTAAGCTGCAATACATATTACGGCAAATGGAGCAAGGTTGTAAAGAAAAAAGTACGATAGATACAAAAGCGTTCGGAATTTTTCCGAACGCTTCTTACTTTGTATAAGCATTAACAATAAATTTAGTTTTTGCATATTATAAATTGTAATTTATATTAAGGCATAATCACCTTTTTAGGTGATTTTAGAGATCAACATGGGAGCACATTATGCCTGCATCAGTAATATCAATAAAGGCATAGCTCGGAGGCTTTCCATCTCGGGGCTGTGAAGCACTTCCGGGATTGAGTATGTGAACACCGTCAGCATAATTATAATATCTGCAATGGGTGTGACCGAAGCAAACAATGTGAGCATTATTTTCCTTTGCAAGATAGTATAAATTATTAGTTGAGTATTTTACGTTGTATCTATGACCGTGAGTATATATGATTTTGATATTTTTATAGCTGTAGGTTCCAAGTATCGGAGAATCATCTGAAAAATCGCAGTTTCCTTTAACGCTTAATATGCGTTTGTTTGGGTAAAGTTTTTTAATGTCTCTCAGCTCACGCTCGCCGTCGCCGAGAAATATAAAAACTGATGCGTCCTGATTTCTATCGAAGATTTTTTTCATAGCGCCAGAGCAGTTATGCGTATCTGAAAAAACAATAATTCTCAATGACGAACCCCCCTCAAAACATTGTAGGTCTATTTTCATCAATTATATCATAAATATTATTGAATTGCATTAAATAATTATAAATAAATGGTATGGTACTACATACTTTGTACAACCAGAAACGGAGGCTTAATATGAATATGAATAAGAATCAACTAAATGGACTTTTAAACCTTGCGAGCAAAAAGCTGGGGACTACGCCCGAGACGCTTCAAAAACAACTTGAAAGCGGACAATTTGATAAAGCGCTTAATGGTATGAATCCAACCGACAGCAAAAGATTAAAGGAAGCTCTGTCAAATCCAAAAGTTGCAGAAAAAATACTTTCCACACCTCAGGCACAGGAGATTTATAAAAAGCTGACGAAGTAAAAACAAAATTGTAAGAAATTCCAATGATCGGAGGCGATAAAATGGATGAGCTTATGCAAAAGCTGCAAAGTGTGTTAAACGATGAGGAAAGTATGAATCAGATCCGTCAGCTTGCGTCGATGTTCGGCGGAGGAAGTGATAATTCGTCTAATACTCAGCAACCGCTTCCAGCCCCTCAGAATAATTCGGCTCACGCAACCTCATCCGCTCCTGACATAAATATGGATGATATTTCAAAGCTTCTGGCATCATTGGGCGGAGATAACAATCAGCCGAGCAACCCTCAGCCAAAAGAAAACCAAAACAGTCAGTTTGAAAACAATCAGTTGAACTTGGCTTATCCCAATCAGAAAGGCTCTGATCAGTTGCCTTTTGATATAGGAAAGATGATAGCGCTTGGAAATATAATTTCAAACGCATCAAAGGCAGATAAAAATACGGATCTGTTGCTCGCATTAAAGCCTCATCTGAAAGAAGAAAAGCAGGAAAAGGTAGACAAGGTTATCAAGATATTCAAACTGATTTCGATCTGGCCTGCAATCAAAGACAGCGGATTACTAGGGGGTGATCTGTTTGGCATCCTATAATGTTGACAGAGATTTTGACACTATGCGTCAGGAGGCTATAGAACGAGTACGGGCAATGCAAAGGCGTTCAAGAGAGATAGTGGCTCCGCATAATAATAACCAACGAGCGGAAACGCTGAAACAGAACCCTGAATCAACGCCTATCGATTCTAATCCAAAGGTGAATGAAGCAATTAATGAAAATGAGAACAAGACAAGTACATCAAACAACAATGCAAATACTGCTCGTAATACAGGCTTTAACAATCAGTCAGGCGTTATAGCGAACATACTGGGAAGTCTTTTTCCGAAAGGCGGCGGACAAACTAAAAAAGGTCCGCTTAGCGAGCTTCTTGACGGTTTTAACATAAGCGAGGAAAATGCTCTTATAGGCATTTTGATATATATTCTTGCAAAAAACGGTGCAGATGTAAAGCTGCTTTTGGGTCTAGGGTATTTGCTGTTGTAATAATTTTGAACATAAAAAAGCACCGCAGTGTATAAACTGTGGTGCTTAATTTTTATTCAGGGTCGACTATAACATTATCTGAATCAGGGGAGTCTGTACTTAGAATATATCCGTCAGGACGATACCAATAGGTAGAACCGCCGTCACCACTAGAAAATTCTAAAAAAGTTGTGTCATATACAGTTGCCGTTGTGTTTAAATAAGAATTATTATAAAAAATATCACCATAGTAATAATCATAGCTATACTCTCCTTGAGAAACATCTAACAAGGATGTTTTATTCAAAGAAACTATTCTTTCATGATCAGTATAATTTCCTGTACCATCTGTATATACATTAAACTGATATTCAATATTTGTTGCTATTGCTTCAAATGACTGTTCACAAAAATCTATAACCTCATCATCTGTCATTTTTGATATTTCACCAACTTTAGTCCATACATTCATGTACCAACTACTACTAACATATTCAGTGACTAGGTTATCCTTAAATATGATAATATTGTCAATATAATCATCTTTCCCTATAATTTCAGGACCACCTGCTTCATACAAAATCAAAGTTTTCCCGCTTTTTAAGTATTCACTTAAAGTATAATTATGTGGAGATTCGTCAACAATTTCACTAGCCCCCAAACTGTCATAATTTTCATCGTTTTTTGTTTTATTCTCGCACGATGTCATAAATAGCGTTAAAACAAAAATGGTTAATAAAATAATTATTCTTTTCATAAAAAACACCTCTTAATCTTAAAATCAGATAAATTATACTATGATTATATCTGATTTTCAGATAAATGTCAATACTTTTTATAAATTAATGTAGAATTATTATGGTGATAATATGATTTATGAAAATATCAGAAATCTTCGTGAGGACAAAGATAAAAAACAGCGTGAGTTGGCAGAGTATCTTAATGTAAGTCAGAACACATATAGCCAATATGAAACGGGTGTTCTTTCACTATCGCCTGAAACGCTTATCAAGCTTGCAAATTATTATAATACAAGTATTGATTATCTTCTTGGGCAGACTAACGAGAAAAAACCTTATAAGAGAATAAAAAAATAAGACGGATTCCTGTTTACAATATAGGTTTCCGTCTTTTTTATTCTGTTTAATTGAATATGTTAAAATATTTATTATGATAATTTAAGTATCATTTTGATATGTGGTATACCATCTTCCAAAAATTCGTCAGAAATCTGTACAAACCCCATTTTCTCATAAAGGCTTTTAACATACACCTGCGCTTCTATGCAAATAGCATCTGCATCAAATTTTTCCTTTGCAACTCGAATTCCCTCTGATAAGATTTTACTGCCCAA
>CANQJW010000043.1 GCA_947624345.1 uncultured Clostridia bacterium
CAGTTTATGCACGTCGACAACAAGCCGCTTATCATTCACACAATGACGGCTTTTCAGAATCACCCCGGCGTAGACGCGATTATAGTTGTGACGCTCCCCGAGTGGAAGGCGGTATTGCAGGCATACGCGAAGCAATTCAATATCACAAAGCTTCGGTGGATAGCCGATGGCGGCGAGACGGGTCAGGATTCAATCCGAAACGGACTTAATCTTCTTAAGAACGAGCTTAAAAATGACGATGTTGTGATGATACACGACGGAAACCGGTGCCTTGTTTCTGCAGATATAATTTCGGACAGCCTCGCGACATATAACACCTACGGCTGCGCCGTCGCGGCGATTCCTTGTGTCGAAGCGGTGTTCAGAAGCGAGGACGACGGAAAGTCTTCAAGCATTTCGATTCCCCGCGAACAGCTTTTCAGAACACAGACACCGCACACATATTCTCTCGGAAAGCTTTTGTGGGCACATGAAAAGGCTGAGCAAAAGGGGATAACGAATACCGCCGCGACCTGTGTTCTGATGCAGAAGCTTGGTGAAAAGATATATTTTTCAAAGGGTTCCGAGATGAATCTAAAAATTACTACCGTTGACGATATGGAAATTTTTGAAGCACTGTTGCACACTCAAAAGGAAACATGGCTGAAATGAGGCGATTAAAATAGGAAGCATATATAATTCAAAGCTTTGGTTTGAAGATATAGACAAAATCTCACAATCTCTTCCTGAGCTTTCAGAACTTGCGGGAAAGTCCGTTCTTATAACCGGAGCGGCGGGACTGATTTGCTCTGCGGTTACGGATATATTTATCCGGTATAACGAAACGCATGACACGCCGATACGGATTATTGCCGCGGGACGATGGCCGGAGGAGATGTCAAATCGTTTCGGCGAGTATTACGAGCGCGACTATTTCAGCTATGTGAGATATGACGCGTCAAAGAATGACAACAGAATTGCCGTTAAAGCGGATTATATAATCCACGGCGCGAGCAACGCATCTCCCAAAGCGATTGTCGCCGAGCCGGTAGAAACAATGCTCAGCAATTTCAACGGTTTAAATTATCTTTTGAATTACGCCAAGGAGAACGGAACGAAGCGTCTGCTTTACATTTCAAGCAGCGAGGTTTACGGTCAGAAAAGCGGCGGCAAGCCGTTTAATGAGGACGATTACGGATACATTGATTTGTTAAATCCGCGCAACTCCTATTCTGTCGGCAAGCGCGCCGCCGAAACGCTTTGTGCAAGCTATTATGCGGAATACGGCGTTGAATCGGTGATTGTCAGACCGGGGCATATCTACGGGCCGACGGCTTCGCCGAACGATGACAGAATCTCTTCTGCGTTTGCCTATGCCGCGGCGCGCGGTGAAAAGCTTGTGATGAAGAGCGCCGGTACACAGCTGAGAAGCTATTGTCATTGCCTCGACTGTGCCTCTGCAATCATAAAAGTGCTTATGAAGGGCGAGCCGGCGACGGCGTATAACATCTCAAATCCCGACTCGGTCGTGACAGTCCGGCAGATGGCGGAAGCGATTGCAAGAGCGGGGAATGTAGAGCTTGTGACCGAGGCCGCGAGCGAAAAGGAAAAGCAGAGCTTCAATCCAATGGACAACTCGGCTCTCGAGGCGGAGAGGCTGAGGAAGTTGGGGTGGAGAGGGGCAATAGATATTGAGTTGCGGATAAGCAATACGATTAACATCATTAAAAGTACATTGATATAATTGGAAGTGTGCATTATGAAAAAGGTATTAATAGTGGCAACCAATTTGGGGTTTTTGGGAAATTTTGAGCGAGCACACGTTAAATCCCTTTTAGATATGGGCTACGAGGTTCATCTAGCTGCTAATGAAAATCTTGTAGGAAATGTTGTTAATAGAAATGAACTGATGAGTATGAATATAGTGTTTCATAACGTTGATTTCAGCAGAAAGCCAATGTCGTATAAAAATATAGCAGCTATCGGCAACCTCAGAGAGATAGTAAGAGAAGATTTTGAGATTGTTCATTGTCATACGCCAGTGGCAGCTTTTTGCACCCGCATTGCGTGTAGAAGTGTACGAAAAATGGGCACGCGTGTTATTTACACCGCGCACGGATTTCACTTCTTTAAAGGAGCAGCAATAAAAAACTGGATATTATATTATCCGATAGAGTGGATTTGTGCGTTTTTGACAGATGAACTTATTACCATTAACAAAGAGGATTATGTTCGTGCAAAAAAGCATATGCACGCAAAGCATGTTGCATATGTGCCTGGTGTTGGTGTGGATTTGAAAAAGTTTTCTGGAATCATGACTTTAGCACAAATATCGGAGAAGAAAAAAGCCTTGAATCTTCCGGAAAAATCTCAGATTATATTATCTGTTGGAGAGCTTAACAAAAATAAAAATCACGAACTTGTAATTCGTGCACTAGCAAGGCTTAATAATAAAGAGCTGCATTATGTTATTGCAGGAAACGGGGTTTTGAAGGATAGGCATATGGATTTGGCAAATGAGCTCAGTATAGGTGACAGAGTGCATTTTGTCGGTTATCGTACAGACATAGTTGACTTATATAAAATTGCTGATTTATATGTTCATCCAAGCATTCGTGAAGGATTACCCGTGGCACTAATGGAAGCTATAGCCTCGAAAATACCGGTGATTTGTTCCTCAATACGTGGAAGCATGGATTTAGTGGTAGATGCAGCAACATTCAGTCCATATGATGTTGAAGAACTAGTAGAAAAAATAGACAGTTATTTAGGATCGGATAGGTCATATGAAATAGCAGAAAATTTTAATACTTTAAGTGCATATTCAGAGGAAAATGTTTTGAATCTACTTAATAAAATATATTTTGAGACGGTCACATAATTTGTCAAGGAGAATGATATGCCAACTTGGAGCACTAATAACACAATATACATAATGGTAATTCATGGCAGGCTCAGAAAAACAATAGAAGACAAAGGAATTAAAGTTTTTTCGCCTTATTATGGTGATAATCCTCCTCTTAGATTATTAAGAGAATTGTGTTTTCGCTTGCCGTTTTTGCCAAAAACTGTTTGGTATAAAAAAGATATATTGAAAGAAAGACCCGAATATATAAATATAATTGATGTAAATATTACTTCTCATTATTTGAAATGGATAAAGCTTTATTTTGCCGAATCTCAAATAAATTATATTTATGACAACATGGTCGGTAAAGCAAGAAATATAAGTCCAAGTCAAATATCTGATGGGATTAGGGTTTGGACATATGATGATTATGATAGCCGAAAATACAATATCAGATTGACAAATAAATACTGGATTCCGGATGATATATTTAAAGTGAGGCAGCGGCCTATTTATGATGTGTTTTTCATCGGAAGAGATAAGGGTAGAGGAAAAGAACTGTGCAAATTGGAAAAACAACTGAAAAACATGGGGCTGACGACAAAGTTTATCATAACAAAAAACAAACGATTTTCTTTAAATAGGTCATATTATCAAAAACCGATACCATATGAACAAGTACTCGAATATGATACAAAGAGTAGAGCTGTCTTAAATGTTGTTATGGATAATCAGGAAGGCGTTACTTTGCGGGATATGGAAGCCACAGCAATAGGTATTAAGCTCATAACTACAAATGTACATATTGTTAATAAGGATTTGTATAACAAAAATAATGTATTTATACTTGGCGTCGATAAAATCGAAGAACTATCGCAATTTTTGAAATCAGAATATGTTAATGTGTGGAATGATATAAAGATCAATCACAGCTTTGAAGCAATGATGAGCGAACTAACACAATAGAAACACAGTTTAAAGGTGCATAATTATGTTGAGATCTAACGCAATCTTTGTTATTATTATGGGCATACTGTTGTTTTGCCTTGGTATGATTTGTAAAGAACATAGAATAGCATTCGCAGGGCTGCATGCTCATTCAAATAAAAAGGTGGATATAGCTTATACTTTTATCTTTTTTGTATATTGGATTTTCTCTGTTTGCGTAACAGAATCATACGATATTTCAAATTATCGCTTTGCTTATGACGCCAGAGTGTCGCATGGTAAAGAAGCGGCGTTTGACAGTATTCAGTTTTTTTGCAGGGATCATGGATGGAGTTTTGATTTTTTTCGGGTAGTTTGGGTAACAGCGGTGATGTTATTGCTGTATTTTGCTATAAAAAAATATAGCTTATGTTCCAGCGCAGTATTGGCTCTTGCAATTATTTCACCATTGACAGGTTTTATCACGCAAATGCGCAGTGCATTGACGGAGGCTATTTTTTTAAACGCCTTTATACTTTTAATCAGCGGAAAAAAGAAAGACAAAATACTTTATGCGGTTATAATAATTATAAGCGCTCAAATTCACACTTTGGCGTATGCCTTTCTGATTTTTTTGCTTATTAATCCTAAAGAAAGTAAATCGTTCAATTATGTTTATTATATAATAATAGCTATTGCTACTTTGGCGGCGCTGTTTTTTACAAGCTCGTATTCAGAGATGATTTTCTTTTTACTTGACAGACTGCCCATACCGCAATCAGTTATTACACGAGTAAATGGATATTTTTTAGGAGAAGCTACGCATTTCAGGTACGCGTTTTTCCTTGCTGTTAAACGCCTTTTCTTGTTTTATCTGACAGATAGAGCTTGTCAGATTCAGGAAGAATCGTGTAAGAAAATTGATAGAGAGCATCAGAAATATAGCGCAATAAGAGATGCAAATAAATTACTTTTAGTATTCTTACCAATAGCTATGGCAGCTGCCTCCTTTGACAGACTGTTTAACTGCTTTTGCTTGATACAGTACGCAATGATTTTTAATGTTGGAAAGTCAAAAATTCTTCTCTTTAAAAATGTCTCATGGAAGCAAAGCGTGCAGTCAATATTGATAACAGGCGTTGTGCTAATTTTTGCTGTCGAAATGTATTTCAGCCCAGGCGACTTGGTAAAAATACTAAATAGTGTTAAATGGCCTTTTTAATAATTTGGATTTAAAATATGAGTAACATACTTTTTATTTATGAAAATGATATGCCAACAGTGAGTATAGCTCGGAATTTTTGGAGCGGTCTGTCTGAAAAATATGGAATATTTTCGAGATTTGTAAGACTGCAACATATACTGAGCTTCGATGTCGACTGGTGCGATGTTTTGTTCTTAATTCGGCCAAACAATGATTATGCGTGGAAAATTGCTAAAAAGGCTCGATATATTGGAAAATTCATTGTAACAATGTGCGACGACGATTTGCTGAACCTTCCAAAGGAGTATCCGGATTTGCCATGGCATAGGGGCGGGCTTATAAAGGCGCTTAATTATTCTGATGTTTTAATCAGCAGTAGCAGATATTTGTTAGATAAAATGGTCGAATACACAGCCGGAAAACGCGGGGTACTCATAGACACAGTTGTCAGACCGGAAGAAATATTGAAAAGAAGTTATAATTTACAGGAACATATTGTTAAGATAGTGTACGCAGCAGGGAGTCAGCATGAAAAGCTTTTTGAAAAGTTTGTGTTGCCGGCATTAAAACAAGTTGCTGTTCAGTATTCGAATAGATTTTCACTGTCATTCGTCTCGGTTCACCCAAATTGTGATGGCATGGAAAAACTAATACCTGTTTCCTATGTAAAAGGTATGCCATTGAATGAATATAGAAGATATATGGAAGAGCAGAAATTTGATATAGGAATTTCGCCGTTAGAGTGTAACGAATTTTCAAAGTGTAAATATTTCAACAAATACCTTGAGTATACGTTATCGGGGATAGTTGGTATTTATTCAAATGTAGAACCGTATACCTATGTTGTAGAAGATGGCTATAACGGAATATTGGCAGAAAATACTTTGGAATCATGGAAAGAAAAATTTATTCTTTTGCTAGATAATCCTTCATTAAGGAGACTTTGTTCTCAAAACGCTCAGAAACATGTTGCTGAGAAGTTTAGTGAAGAAGCAGTGATGAAGCATATACTCGATGAATTACCGGAAATATCTCAAAGTAAGGAAAAACTGTACAGAAAATGTTCAAGCTTAGCGGTTCAGCGTCTTTGGTATCGCATATTAAGATGTTTAGACTACATTTATAAGCTATTTTTCTATCTAAAATCAGAAGGACTTAAAAGTGTCTGCAGAAAGGCAGTTTCACACATCAAACAACTATCTTTTATATGCTGCTTTTAAAGAGAAAGGGATAAAGATTGATGAATCAGGTATCAAGAAAGCAGTTTACTAATGGCGCAATATGGAAAATCATTGAATCTTTTTCGTCAAAAGGTATAACAATGGTTGTATCCATTTTACTGGCAAGGATGTTAATGCCTCAGGATTATGGAGTAATAGCACTAACTGGTATTTTTCTCAATTTGTCCGATATTTTGATAGACGGCGGATTCAGTACTACGCTTATAAGAAAAAAGAATGTGGATGATGACGATTACAGCTGTGTTCTTGCAGTAAGCTTATTGATTGCAACTGTTTTATATATTCTCTTTTTTATAGCAGCGCCGTTTATTGCCGACTATTATGACGAACCGATGTTTTGCCCGGTACTCAGAGTTCTTGGGCTCACTGTGTTTATTCAAGCTTTTACCTCAACAAGAACGGCTATAGTCAACAGAAATATGCAGTTTAAATTTTTGTGCTATTGTAATATAGCAAGCAGCATTATATCTGGGGCCATCGGTATTTTTTCGGCCTATATTGGACTTGGAGTTTGGGCGATTGTTATACAAAGATTGTTGCAAAATATTTTAGTGACAGGTTTGCTGTTTTTTGCAGTTAAGTTTAAGATTAAATTAAGCTTAAGCGTAACAAAGCTAAAGGATATTTTAAAGTTCAGTATGGGAGTCGTAAGCGCATCATTATTATATTTTGTATCAAACAATCTTTATAGCGCAGTTATAGGAAAAAGATACTCAGTTGAAGATTTAGGCTACTATAGCAAGGGTAATCAGCTGCCTGAGCAAATTTCGCTATATACTTTTTCTGCAGTTTCCGGCGTTTTGTTGCCGACAATATCTTCTTGTCAAGATAATATCGAACGCGTTAAGCATATTATTCGTAAAATTACCGCTTTTAGCACATATGTTATTTTTCCTCTTATGGTTGGAATGATGCTGACATCCGAAGAGCTTATAGTTCTCCTTTTAACTGATAAGTGGAAAGCGGCAGCTCCAATAATGATTGGCGCATGTATATATTATATAGGAATGCCTTTCACGCTTATGAATGCACAGGTTTATTATGCACTTGGTCACAGTTTTATGAAGACAAAGGTAGAAATAATTAGATTTATTTTGATGACCTTAGGCTTGATTTTAGGCAGTTTTATATTAAATTGCAGGATAGAGCAGCTGACAATTATAAGCGGTGTGATAATGCTAATTGCGGCTTTAATTAGCGCATATGAGGCGGGTAAATTGCTGAAATATACAATCAAAGAAATGATTTCTGACATATGGAAGCCGTTGATTCAAACCGCTACAATGGGAGTGATTGTATTTACAGTTGGCTGCTTAATTAACCATCTCAACATAAACGAAGTAATAATTTCGCTAACGGTGAAAGTAGCAGTAGGTATTTTAACGTATTTGTTATTATCCTTTATATTAAAGCCTGAAGGTTTTAAAGAAGTCGAAAATATGATACAGGGCTGGTTGAAGAAGATAAAACGCATCGAAAGTTGAGTTTGCCATATATGTTCAAATTAAATCTTAAAAGAGGTGCTTATTAAATGAAAGGCATAATATTAGCTGGCGGAGCGGGTACACGTTTATATCCACTTACAATGGTTACATCAAAACAGCTTCTTCCGGTTTATGATAAACCGATGATTTACTATCCACTGTCAACGCTGATGCTTGCGGGAATCCGGGATATTTTGATTATATCTACTCCGGATGACACGCCAAGGTTTAAGAATCTGCTCGGCAACGGAGAACAATTCGGAGTTAATTTATCATATTGTGTCCAGCCATCGCCCGATGGGCTAGCACAGGCATTTTTACTTGGAGAGTCATTTATCGGTGATGACGAGTGCGCTATGATACTCGGAGACAATATTTTTTATGGCGGAGGTTTGGTGGACAAGCTTCATAGGGCAGTTGAAAACTCAAAAAATGGGATAGCAACCATATTTGGGTATTATGTCAACGACCCTGAGCGCTTCGGGATAATGGAAGTAGATGATAATGACAGGATAATATCCGTTGAAGAGAAACCGTCAAATCCTAAATCCAACTATTGCATAACCGGACTCTATTTTTATCCCAGAGGTGTATCTCAGAAGGCAAAGCTGGTCGTCCCGAGCCATAGAGGAGAGCTTGAAATTACAAGCTTGAATGATATATATCTTAAAGAAGATAAGTTAAAGGGCATAATTCTCGGCAGAGGGTTTGCATGGTTGGATACCGGCACTATGGACAGCCTCGTTGAGGCGGCAGAATTCGTTCAGATGGTTGAAAAGCGTCAGGGTGTGAAAATATCCGCTCCTGAAGAAATTGCTTTCAGAAACGAATGGATTAGTAGAGACTCACTGTTTGAATCAGCTGAAAAATACGGAAAAAGTCCATACGGTCATCATCTGAAAAACGTTGCGGAAGGAAAGCTGATATATTAACGCAATTGTTTTAGAAATAAATATCTTGACAGTGATACATAATGGAGGAAATAATGAGCAATTTCATCTTTACAGAGACAAAAATCAAAGGCGTTTATATTATAGATGTAAAGACATACGGTGATAGCAGAGGTTATTTTATGGAGACATATAAGGAGAATGATTTTATAACCGCAGGTCTTGATTATAAGTTTGTGCAGGACAATCAGTCATCATCAAGAAAAGGCGTTTTGCGCGGGCTGCATTTTCAGAAAAAATATCCACAGGCAAAGCTTGTGCGAGTATTAAAAGGCGAGGTTTTTGATGTTGCCGTTGACCTACGTGGTGAAAGCGAAACCTACGGCAAATGGGTCGGAGTATATCTTTCAGATACTAATCACAGGCAATTTATGATACCCAAGGGTTTTGCACACGGATTTATAGTTGTGTCCGAGGAGGCCGAGTTTGCCTATAAATGTGATGAAATATATCATCCAGAGGACGAAGGAGGAATTCTTTGGAATGATTCGGATATTAACATCAACTGGCCGGATGTAGGAGAAATAATTCTCAGCGACAAGGATAAGAAAAATCCTAGTCTTTCGGAATGCGGCATTCGTTTTTGAGTTCGATATATTTCAGAGCGGATTTTTTGCGGAGTGAGGAGGAAAATGGCATTTGGATATTGAAAAAATCGGAAAAGCTATATCTTTTTTACGCAAGAGAGCCGGATACACGCAAAAAGACCTTGCTGACCGCATCGGAATCAGTGATAAAGCAGTGTCAAAATGGGAACGTGGACAAGGGTTGCCGGATATATCATATTTAAGAAGGTTGTCAATACTGCTGGATACCGATACTGACAGTCTTTTGGCAGGAGATATTTTCCATCATGGCACAGAATGGCAGGGCATTATTGTTCTGGAAGATAATATCTACGGAATAGGAGCAGAAACGGTTATTTATGACAAGCCTTTAATTTTCTTTTTGCTCAGCTATTTTTTATTGGTGGGTATAAAAAACATATCTGTTGTTTGCTCTGAAAAGGACAAGCAGTATATTGACAAAACCTTGTCATCCGGTGAAAAATACGGAATTTCGCTTGAAGTATACACAGATGGGCTAAAAAGTTTGCAGCCTGATTATGTCAAAAATACAATGGTGGTATATGGAAGATGCTTGCTGTATGGAGTTGACCAGACGAGATTTTTTCAAAAGGCAATGATGGACAAAAAGAGGCTTACCGTAATGGCTTTTCCAAAGAAAATCGGAAATGACAGAATATTGATGGATATTAATAAAAAAGTAGTAAATTCCGGAGGAGATAAGCCAATCAGCACTCAATATGACTACACCGATATTCCGATTTTGTTTTGCCCACCTAAGGTACTGCCGGAGCTGCAAAAATCCGAAACTGTACGTGATTTTATAACAAATTATACCGCTGACGGTGAAATGTATGTTCAGTTGCTTGACCGAGGTTTTGTTGAGATAGAAATTGATACATGGGACGACGTTCAAGAGGCATCTGCATTTATGAGAATAGTTCAGAATAAGTGCGGTATGAATGTGTATTGCATAGAAGAGGTAGCTTGGCGCCGTGGGCTCATTTCCCTCGAACAACTCGGAAATCTTGCTGAACAGCATGCAGGTACCGAATACGGCGAGTACATATTGAGTCTTTATGAACGTGTCAAGCTTAATGCTTCAGGTCAAAGTAAACGAAGAGTAGAGTAAAGTGCTCGATATATATTTAAAAGTATTTCTATAGGCAACGATGGAGCAGGTTTATACAGCCGTTTGGGTAAACGTAAAGTCGGTTGAAAATGGCTTGATTCAGATATAAACTTTTAGTGTAACAATACACGTTGAGTGCCGAGTGCAAGGAGTAGATTTTATGTCAAAGAGAATTATTGTAACCGGCGGTGCCGGATTTATTGGAAGCAATTTCATTTTTCACATGCTGAAAAAGTACCCAAGCTACCGCATAATCTGCCTTGACAAGCTTACATACGCGGGCAATCTTTCTACGCTTGAGCCCGTGATGAACAATCCAAATTTCCGCTTTGTGAAGTTAGATATTTGTGACAGAAAAGGCGTCTATGCTCTCTTTGAAGAGGAACACCCGGACATCGTTGTAAACTTCGCAGCAGAGTCCCACGTCGACCGCAGCATAGAAAACCCCGAAGTATTCTTGCAAACCAATATCCTTGGCACGCAAGTGATGATGGACGCATGCCGCAAGTATGGCATTAAACGCTATCATCAGGTCAGCACCGATGAAGTTTACGGAGACCTTCCACTTGACAGACCCGACCTGTTCTTTACGGAGAAAACACCTATACATACGTCAAGTCCGTATTCAGCTTCTAAAGCAAGCGCGGATTTACTCGTTCTGGCATATCATCGGACATTCGGTCTTCCTGTCACAATAAGCCGTTGCTCCAATAACTATGGGCCGTACCACTTCCCCGAAAAGCTTATTCCGCTGATGATTGCAAGCTGTCTCAACGACAAGCCCCTGCCTGTCTATGGCAAGGGTGAGAACGTTCGCGACTGGCTCTATGTCGAGGATCATTGTAAGGCGATTGACCTCATCATTCATAACGGCAGAGAAGGCGAAATTTACAACGTCGGCGGGCATAATGAAATGCGGAATATTGACATCGTTAAGCTTATTTGCAAGGAACTTGGCAAGCCGGAAAGCCTTATCACATATGTCACCGACCGCAAGGGTCACGATATGCGCTATGCCATTGACCCGACTAAAATCCATACCGAGCTCGGCTGGCTCCCCGAAACTAAGTTTGAGGACGGAATTAAGAAAACGATTAAGTGGTACTTAGACAACCGAGAGTGGTGGGAGGCCATCATCTCGGGAGAGTACCAAAATTACTATAAAAGAATGTATATCAAGCGCGATAAATAAGCCGTTTTAATCGGTTAAAATACAGAATTGAAAAAGGAGTTTTTGAAATGGGAATACAGCTGTTTAAAGCTAATTTTGATGTCGAGGCGTGTTTGGCGCAGGTCAGAGAATGCCTCGAAAAAGGTTGGACTGGTATGGGCTTCAAAACGGTAGAGTTTGAAGAAGCTTGGAAAAAATATACTGGTCATAAGTATGCATATTATATCAACTCAAACACAGCGGGTCTTTATATGGCGGTCGACACACTAAAGGAAAAGCTGAACTGGAATGACGGAGATGAGGTCATTTCAACTCCTCTTACTTTTATCTCTACTAATCACGCAATCGCTAAGAGTAATTTGAAAGCCGTTTTTGCAGATGTTGACGATACGCTTTGCCTTGACCCTGTTTCGGTTGAAAAGCATATTACCCCCAAGACGAGGGCGGTTATTTTTGTTGGTTTTGGCGGAAACACGGGCAGATTCAAAGAAATAGTAACTATATGCCGTAAGCACGGTCTCAAGCTTATTCTTGATGCAGCGCATATGTCAGGTACAAGATACCGCGACGGAAGTGTTCCGGGTACAGACGGCGAGGCTGATATAACTGTATACTCTTTCCAAGCGGTAAAAAATCTCCCGACAGGAGATAGCGGTATAATCTGCACCGATGATGCAGATCTTGATTGCATTTTTCGCAAGAAGGCATGGTTGGGAATCAACAAGGACACGTATTCCCGTTCTGTGAATTCCGAGGGAACATACAAATGGAAATATGATGTTGAATATGTTGGAGATAAATACAATGGAAACGCTATAATGGCAGGCATTGCTCTGGCACAGCTTCCGTACCTTGACCGTGATAATGCATATCGCAGAACGCTGGCTCAGTGGTATACTGAGGCTTTTGAAAAATATCCGAAGCAGATAGGTCTTGTAACGGTTCCGAAGGACTGCGTTTCGTCACGTCACTTGTTCCAGATTATGGTAAAAGACAGAGATGGGCTCATGACATATTTAAATTCAAACGATGTTTTCCCCGGCGTGCATTATGTAGCAAATACCGATTACAGAATGTATGATTATGCCAAAGGAACCTGCCCTAATGCTGAATTCGCGAGTGAACATATCCTTTCGCTTCCGATGCATATGGGTATTACTTTTGATGACGTTCGGTATATCTCGGAGCTTGTCATTAAATACATAATTGAAATTAAAAACGGCGAGAGCTTTAGATAACGATGAAAACTATACGGGGTTTTGTCGGTATGTTTTAAGCGTAATTACAGGAAAATAGGAGAAGTAAATGGATACATTGATAAGTAAAAAAGAGCTAACATCGTTTTGCAATAGGGCGTTAATAAAGTGCGGTATGTCAGTAAATGATGCCAACATTGTATCAGATGTTCTTGTGACAACGGATATGTGGGGCGTTTATACCCATGGCACAAAAAATTTGTACGGATACATAATGAAAGCAAAGGCCGGAGGTGTGTCATTTACCGAACAACCGACCTTTGTGAAGAAAAACCATTCTATAGCAGTTATTGACGGAAAAAACACCATGGGATATATTTCTTCCGAGATGGCAATGAATTGCGCCTGCGATATTGCCGAAGACAACGGCATCGGAATGGTTTTTGTAAAAAATAGCTGTCACTTTGGAGCTTCGGGATACTATGCCAATATTGCCGCTTCAAAGGGAATGATAGGCTGTGTGCTGAGCAATGTTGATAAAAAGATGACCATACCCGGAGCAAAGGGAATGGTCATGGGACATAACCCTTTTGCTTTGGCTGCTCCTGCTACGGTTATTCCTTCCATTATTATAGATATATCCACTTCGACGGTAGCAGCGCTGAAAGTTATACGCGCAAAAGAAAGCGGTCAAACAATACCCAACACTTGGATATCCGACAAAGACGGTCTGCCGACAATACATCCTGATAGGTTCCCTGATGAGGGAGCGCTTCTGCCGATGGGCGGGCATAAAGGATACGGAATAGCAATGTTTGTTGAAGTATTGACAAGCATTATGTTGTCGCAGCCAACAAGTTCAAGCGGCAATGTATACAGTTGGTGCTTTGATTTGGACAAACCGAACAATATATGTCATTCATTTGTTGCCATAAATCCCGCTCTGATAGATGACAGCAACTCATTGGCTCAAAGAGTGGATAATTATATTTGCGAATTGCAGAATGCGCCTAAATCAAAAGGAAATGACCGTATATATGTGCCGGGAGAAATAGAATGGGAAAAATACG
>CANQJW010000044.1 GCA_947624345.1 uncultured Clostridia bacterium
TTTCCGATGAGGACGCTTGTGCATTGATAAAAAACTGCAAAGCGTTTATACATCCGTCACTTTATGAGGGATTTGGAATTCCTCCACTGGAGGCGTTGGCACTGGGAGCAGAGGTAATAGCCTCAAATGCGACTGCCCTGCCGGAGGTGTTGGGGGAGAGTGTGCGTTATATTGATCCAAATGTGGCAGGTGTAGATTTGAAAGCTGTTTTAAACAGTAAAGTTAAAGGCTCTGAAACGGTACTTGGTATGTTCAGCTTTGATGAATCGGCAAAGAAACTTAAGGCAATTATGCACATATAAGATAGGTGATGCAAATGGGAAAAGTAGGTATTGTTACCATCGTTAAAAATGCTGTAGACGAAAGCTTTGGACCTTCTATGCAGATATTTGCCGTCCAAGAGGTTGTAAGAAGTTATGGATTTGAACCGGAGACTATTGTGGATGAGACCTGCAAAAGGAACTTGATCCAACAGGTTCTTCGTGGATTGGATGAAATTAAAAAAGGACCCGAGTCGATTAGCTATATTTGGAGAAAGGCGGTTTCGCACTCTCCGAAAAAAGCGTCTTATGGTACTAATGATATTCAGAAAAAACTCATTCAGGAGAGAAGAGAAAACTATTCTAAATTTATAGATAGATATATTAAAATCAGCCCACTGAAGGAGTCAGATTTATTTTTAGGCAATAAAGAATTGGATAGCTACAGCTATTTTGCAGTTGGCTCAGACCAAGTGTGGAATCCATATTATCCTCAGGTTGACAGAATAAAATATCTTCAATTTTGTGATAAGGACAAAAGAGTAGCTTTTGTTCCAAGCATAGCCCAAAGAGATATTCCGTCTCGGTTTAGAAATAATTTTATTGACGGCGTAAAAGGATTTAACAAATTATGTATAAGAGAAGCAGAGGGAAAAGAGCTTATAAAAAAATACGCCAAAACAGATGCTGAGGTTTTAATAGACCCAACCATGATGGTTCCAACAGAAAAGTATGCAGAAATGGCTGTTTGCCCGAAATGCATGCCCGAAGGAGAATACGCCTTTTGCTATTTTATGGGAACTGATATAGATAAGGATTCTATTGAGAAATCTGCAAATCATTTAGCCGAAAAATTTATGTGGATGAGAAAATTTGAATACCCGGATTATTATATTATGAATCCATCGGAGTATCTGTATGCAATCAGATCGGCAAAAGTTATACTGACCGATTCATTTCATGTCACGGTTTTTGCTATTATGTTTCATAAGCCGGTTATTGTTTTCCACAAGAAAGAAGGCACGTCAGCGGCAACCGAAAGCAGATTAACAACACTTTTGAAAAGATTTAATATGCTGAATTGTTTTTATGACAGTGATGGAACTATAAGTATTCCTAAAGTAGATTATGATTTTGTGGAAGAAATACTTAGTGCTGAAAGAATCAAAGCAAAAAAATATTTTGATGAGATTTTCTTAGAGGGATAATCCTATGATAACAATTGATTATGATAAATGTACCGGCTGCGGAGCTTGTTATACAGTTTGCTCGGCAAATGCAATATCGTTAAAAATGAGCGTGGGGGGGCATAACTATCCTTATATTGACACAAATAAATGTATAGAGTGCAAAAAATGCGAAAAAGTGTGTCCGATACTTAATACTTCAAATATGGCAGAAAAACCCATAATCAAAATAGGGAATTGTTTAAACGAAGATATAAGAAATCGTAGCTCTTCCGGTGGGGTGTTTTATGAATTAGCATATTACATAATAAAAGAGCTGCACGGAACAGTTTACGGGGCAGCTTACGACAGCGATTTTTCCGTAAAGCACATTAGAGTTTCGGATATAGATAATTTGCCTAGGCTTTGTACGAGCAAATATGTTCAAAGCAATATTGGCGATTGCTTTTCAGAGGCAATTTCCGATTTGAAAAACGGGAAAACCGTTCTATTTTCCGGTACTCCTTGTCAGACGGAAGGGATGAAAAAGGTTTGCCCTGACAACATGAGAGATAATCTTTACCTATGCAGCGTTGCGTGTCATGGCGTTTCATCGCCTGTTTTGTGGGAGAACTACCGTAGAGCCTTGGAATATAAAAATGATAGCAAGATAGTTAAAGTTAATATGCGCGACAAAAGGAAAGGCTGGCATAGATTTAGCATGACAGTTAACTTTGAAAACGGAAAAGAGTATTCAAAAATACATGATATAGACCCATATTTTAAACTTTTTCTTTCGGGCGACTTTCTTCGGCCTAGCTGCTATAACTGTAAAGCAAAGGGATTGCTTAAAGAAACCGATTTTCTTATAGCCGATGCATGGGGATATGAATCTCATACGGCAGAAAAAGCAGACGATAAAGGAAAATCCGTTATTTGCATGATGACTTCAAAAGCGGTGGATTTATTGCAATCGGTAAATATAGTTACCGAAGAATATTCTGAAGATATTATCAGACATACCCATCATTCCATATTCGAATCCGCGAAAAATAATCTAACCGAAAGCCCGAAGTTAAAATCCATGAACGGTGAAGAAGCGGTTAATTTTTTTGATAAAAACGGAAAAGTGAGTATTTCAAGGTTAGTAATTTTTTATTTGAAACTTTTTGCTGAAAAGGTTGGAGTTATTTCTTTGTTAAGAAAATGCAAATTATAAATACAGAAAGAAATGAATGGTATGAAATTATCAACACAAAAAAGCCCATATTACACAGTTATATCAATATGTGTTGCATTGATTTTATTGACTGCATCGTTTGATATTGTTGCCAACGTTGATCTCTTTGGCTTTAACTTAAGGGCGTGTCAGTTTTTATCTTTAATACTTATTGCTTTATTGATTATCGAGTGTTTAAAAAGACCGATTAGGGTTCCTATAGGCGGAAAATATTTGATAGCTTGGATAGCAATTCAGTTTCTTTTTATCTTTAGATCTTTGAATTTTGCAAACGCACTTGGATATTTTATGTGGCTCATTTTTGATGTTTTTCTTATATTTGGAATAGTGCAGTATGTAGGTCGTGCGTTTAGCTTAAAATGGCTCTTAAGGGTATATTTCAAGAGCTTTGTGTGGATTGCTGTTTTTGGACTTGTTCAATTTTCTTTGTTCGCAGTTGGCATTAATCTTTTTGTAGTTCAACATTGGACGGCGAGGTTTGCGAGAATAAACGGATTTTGTTATGAACCGTCTTATTTTTCCACATATTTGTTGCCGGGATTTGTTATTTTTGCTTATTTATTTGAAAAGAAAAACTCTGATATTCTTTCTTTAAAGGAAATAAAAATCGGTTTATTGATAATATCTGTCGCCTTAATATTATCTACATCAAGAATGGGTTGGTTGATGATGATTTTATGGATTGCGATACGAATAATTATATACTTAGCGCAGTTTGTCAGATCAGGAATATCAAAGAAAAAAATAAAGACATTCTTTGCTTTAATTCTTTTAATGAGTTTACTGATTATTGGATTTGTATATATCCTAACAAGCAAAGAATTGAATTTTTTGCTAAATGGACTTGGTATAGCTGGAACAGCAAATCATTCAAGTGGTCCAAGAATAAACGCACTTATAACATGCTTACAAATTTTCAGAGAAAGCCCTATATTCGGTGTGAGCCTTGGCGGCGTTGACGCTCAAGTTGCGCAGTTTAACAACATTGAGTATGTTACGGGTAATAATGGTAGTGGCACGAGTATAATAGGTGAGCTGCTGGTTGCAAATGGAATTATAGGACTTATACCATTTGTAGCATATATGATTAAAATTATTTTTGGAGACCATAAAAGTAGGAGTGTTTATAACTCCCAAGTTGTAAAGGCTTTAAGGTGGGGGCTGGTATTTGAATTGGCGATACTGTGTTTCAATCAAAATATTTTGAGAGTTTATTTGTGGTCGCTAATTGCTGTGTTGAGTGCGACTGAGTTTTCGCTAAATTTGGAAGTCAAACAAAAAGGTCGAGAATAATGTCAAGCATATTTTAATTAGTATCATGAGAAATAGAAACGATGAAGGATACTGATAAATAAATTTAAAAAGGACTGAAACAAAATGGAAAAAATCCTGACAATTGCTATACCAACATATAATAGTGGAATTAAATAACGAAAAGGAAGATAACAATGAAAATTGCCATATATTCTAAGCCACTTATTCCTTCGGCTCCTCGCGGCATAGGGGTATATCTCAACAAGATTATAAATTATATAAGCATATTTGACCATGAAAATGAATACATCTTGTATACCTATCGTTCTTTTGAACAGGACAGGCATTATCCCGAAAATTTTCATGTAAAAGTCATTCCGGGAAAAGTGGGAACGTTATGGCTCAGATATGTTTTGCCGAAATATCTCAAGCAGGACAAGCCGGATATCTTTTGGGGACCAAGTCATATGCTTCCGCCAAAGATTAAAGGGATTAAGTACATTGTAACTTTTCACGACCTTGGGCCTCTTATTTGTCCAAAGTGGTATGTATGGTATAATGCGTTATTTAGCAGACTTTTTATGAAGAAAAGTGTTAGAAATGCAGACACTATTATTTCGGTATCTGAATCAACCAAATCTGGTTTGATAGAAAGCTTTAAAACAAATCCGTCGAAGATAGTGTGTATATACGAAGGCGGAGCAGATTTAAGGGAAACGGAAGTTACTGACAGCAGGAGCGTAATTAAAAAGTTGGGGATAAATAATCAATATTTTTTGTATGTAGGAGCTATAATGTCAAATACGAACAAGAATATTGAGACTACAGTGGCAGCTTTTGAAACCTTGGCTGGAAGAGTAAAGAATGTAGATCTAGTTTTGGCAGGTAAGGCTCAGAGAAGTGATAAGCTTGTTGAGCTGATAGAAAATTCAAAATTCAGCGGCAGGATCAAGCTAACGGGTTACATATCCGAAGAGGAAAAAATATGCTTATTCCAAAACGCAGAAGCGTTTGTATTTCCGACATTATATGAAGGATTTGGCATTCCTGTTCTGGAAGCTATGTCGCTCGGCGCACCGGTGATATGTTCATCTAACAGCTCGCTTCCCGAGGTAGGAGGAGATGCGGCTATATATATTAAAAATGAGCGTGACCCCGAGGAGCTTGCTTCAAAGATGAAGGCGGTGCTGAAGATGTCTGAAGAAGAACGTAGCGAAATCATAACAAAAGGTTATGCTCAGGCGTCAAAATTCTCGTGGGAAAAGTGCGCGGAAGAGACATGGAAAGTGCTGACGTCTGTGAATAAAGGAGAAAATTAGTGATGGAAAAGCTTTTGACTATTGCAATACCTACATATAATAGAAAAAACTTTTTGAAAAAAGCGCTGGATTCTATTCTATGCCAAATGGACGACCGAGTGGAAATTCTCGTCTCGGACAATGTCTCGGATGACGGCACCGAAGAAATGATGAAGAAAGAGTATCCGCAGATAAGATATTCGCGAAACAGTGAAAATGTCGGTGTAGACAAAAATTTTTTGATATGCTGCAATTTGGCGAGAGGTAAATTTTTTATCTTGCTCGGAAGTGATGATATTGTTATAGAGGGAGTGGTTGCTAAAATACTGGATTTTCTTGAGCATAATCCGGAATGCTCGGCTGTATTTATGAATCATGCTTTTTATCAGGGAGAATATACAGATTTAAACAACTGCTATAAAAAATGGAGAGAAAAATTTGAAAGCTTTGTAACAAATGACAAGAAGAAGTTTATTGAATATGTCGGTAAACAAATCTCTTTCATGAGCTGTTCTATATTGTCAAAAGAAAAGTTTTTAACTATTAAAGATCCTACCGAATTTATCGGGACATATTTTATTCACACCAACCTCTTGCTGGAAATGACAAAGAGCAGTACAGATGTTTTAGGAATAATCGGGGATTATTGTATAGCGGACAATGTCACCCCCGGTGGTGCCACTATAGACAAGGATTTATCTGTGGTATTTGAGATTTTTGGCAAAGGCTTAGAGTATACATTTTGCAATCATGCAGTTGCCTGCGGTTATGACAAGAAACAAATGACAGAGAATTTCCTAAAATATCCCAGAGACAACTGGGCTGCGGTTATTATCAGGCTTAAAGCATACGATAATCCGAATTGGAAGAAAAAATTTAAAGAATACGGATATCCGATAATAAAGAAATATCCATCACTATGGTTTAAGATCATGCCCTATTATTTCGTTCCTCGGTGCATTGCACGATTATATCATTTTAGATTCCGCCCATTTATAAAGGGTAAAAAGCAATAAATAGTCAATAACGGAGCTGATTTGTTATGAAATCCCTAATTCTCGCCGGCGGCTTTGGAACACGAATCTCCGAAGAATCCGCCTTTAAACCGAAACCTATGATTGAGATCGGCGAAATGCCGATACTCTGGCACATTATGAAAGGCTATTCCGCGCACGGTATAAACGAATTTGTTATCTGCGCGGGTTATAAACAGCACGTTATAAAAGAATGGTTCGCGGACTATTTTCTGCATACTTCGGATATAACGTTTGATTTTACGCGCGGTAATGAAGTAATAGTCCACGACAAGCACGCCGAGCAGTGGAAAGTGACTGTTGTCGACACGGGTTTGAAAACAATGACAGGCGGACGTATAAAGCGCGTTCAAAAGTATGTCGGGAATGAGCCGTTTTGCCTTACATACGGCGACGCAGTGTGCGACGTTGACATAACTAAACTAATTGAATTTCACAAAAGCCACGGCAAAATCGCAACGTTGACTTCTGTAAGTCTTGCACAGCAAAAAGGCGTTCTGGACATTGGCACGGATAATGCTGTAAAATCGTTTCGTGAGAAAAATCTTTCGGACGGAGCGCTTATAAACGCAGGATATATGGTGTTAAATCCGGAGATTTTTGATTATATTGATGGCGACAGCACGGTATTTGAGCGCGAACCTCTTGAAAAGCTTGTAGCGCAAGGTGAGCTTATGTCATACAATCATCGCGGCTTTTGGCAGTGCATGGACACTAAGCGTGAAAAGGACAAGCTTGAGGAACTCTGGGCTACAGGAAATGCCCCGTGGAAAACTTGGGAGGACTAAATGGATTTATCATTTTATCACGGCAAGCGCGTCCTTGTTACGGGCCATACAGGCTTTAAAGGTACCTGGATTTGCAAAATGCTTGTAAATGCGGGTGCGGATGTCACAGGCTACAGTCTTGAACCGCCCACAAGTCCCAACTTGTTTGACATCTCCGGGATTTCCGACAAGATGAAAAGTATAATTGCGGATATCAGGGATTATGAAAAACTGAAAGCAGTTTTTGAGGAAGTACAGCCCGAAATTGTTTTGCACCTTGCCGCGCAGCCTATTGTCCGAGAGAGTTACAAAGACCCGCGCTATACATACGAAACAAACGTTATGGGAACGGTAAACGTTATGGAGTGCGTGCGCTTAAATCCATGCGTAAAAAGCGTTCTCAATATCACGACCGACAAGGTCTATAAAAACAACGAGTGGTGTTGGGGTTACCGCGAGGACGAGCCGCTTGACGGTTTTGATCCTTATTCAAACTCAAAATCCTGTTCGGAGCTTGTAACGCATAGTTATATAAACAGCTTTTTCACGGACACGGATATCGCCGTTTCAACAGCCCGTGCAGGAAACGTTATCGGCGGCGGAGATTTTGCAAGTGACCGAATTATCCCCGATTGCGTTCGAGCAATGAAAGAAGGAGAAAAAATCGGTGTGCGAAATCCCTATTCGACCAGACCATATCAGCACGTTTTAGAGCCGCTGGCTGTTTATCTTACGATTGCCGCAAAGCAGTTTGAGGACAAGCAGTATGCGGGCTTTTACAATGTAGGACCGGACGACTGCGATTGCGTTACAACGGGAAATTTGGTTGACCTCTTCTGTAAACACTGGGGCAACGGCGCAGAGTGGATAAATCAAGCGGAGGAAGACGCCCCGCACGAGGCAAATTTTCTGAAACTTGACTGCTCAAAAATCAAGAGCGTTTTCAGTTGGAAACCGAGGTGGCATATTGACGATTGTATGAAATTTACTACTCGGTTCTATAAAGCATGGCTTGCAGGTGAAGATATTTCAGCGGAAATGGATAGAGAGATGAAGGAATTTTTGGAGGTATAGCGTATGACTGGAGTGAAGTCAGCAAACCCAAACGGTCGTATTGCTTCACGGGATTCTAATATAGAGTTAGTACGAATTATTGCAATGGCTTTTATAATTTTGAGCCATTTAGCCGGACATGGGGGAATATTCAATTCAAGTAATTTAGCAAATTTGCTGTACGGGGGGGTATTGTTGCCCGGAGGAAAAATAGGCTACGACTGTTTTGTCATTATAACAGCTTGGTTCTGCATAGGGAAGGATTTTAAAGGCGGCAGATTTTTAAAAATAGCTCTTGAAGTTATATTTTATAATCTGTTGGGTATGCTTTTGGCTGCGATTTTGAATAACGGCGTATCAGAGCCGGTAAATATTAGGAATTTTCTTGGCTGTCTGTTCCCTATATTCGGTAATTCGCATGGTTTTGCAGTTTATTATATGATTTTTCTTTTGATACTTCCTTTGCTTAATACAATATCCGAGAAAATTTCTAAAAGGAATATACAGGCAATTATTGTATTGATGTTTATGATGCAACTCGGTGCCAAAGTATTGTCTGTAATTATTGATTATTCTACTTTTGTAGATCTGGACAACGGTTTGTTCACATTTTTGATTTTGTATTTTGCGGTTGTTTACATAAAAAGATGGCCTATAAAAATCATTGAGAAAAGGGCTGCGCTAGTTATTATGTTTATAATTGTCTGGATAATTTGCGCTGTTGCAAATATTTTGTCAGCTATGTATCCAGATGTTGGATTATTCTCATTAGCGCTCTATGTAATCAATACCGATTCATCACCATTAAACATGATAGCCGGCTTTTGTTTGTTCTTTATTTTCAAAGGATTTAAAATAAAGCACAATAGTATAATAAACTTTATAGCAAGCCACACTTTCGGAATTCTGCTTTTACACGACCATAATTATTTCAGGTACGTGATTTGGAAAAGAGTTTTCTTTACCGAGAAATTTTATAATACTGCCTTGCCGATTCTTATGGTATATACCGCGGCGGTTGTCTTAGTCATATTTATGGCAGGAATTATTATAGATACTATCCGGGAATATGTTCTTGAAAAGCCAATCATCAGGACGAAAATATATACAAAAGTTTGCAGCAGCTTGGAGAGTTGTTTCAAGCTTCAGTCAAGAAAAGGAGATGTCTGATATAAAAGAAATATTACTTCTCGACTGTACCCTGCGCGACGGGGGATTAGGTCTTGAAGACGCGAATAAAAACAAAATATCCGATTTGGAATTTTCACAGCCAGATGTTTTGGATGTTGCTGAAAACCTCAGTAAATCAAGAATAGATATAGTTGAGCTTGGTTCGGTTGAAATAACCGAAATACCTCGAACCGGCTTTGCCATCTACCAAAATATAGAGGCAATTTCCAAAACAATGCCTATAAAGAAATCACCAAATCAGCTTTACGCCGCATTATACCGCGGGCCTGACACTCCGCTTGAGGATATACCGAAATGGCGTAACGATTTGTGTGAAGCTGTGAGGGTTATCATCCGCTATTCCGAGCTTCAAAAATCCCTTGACTTTTGTGCGGGCTTGTCCAAAAAGGGATACAAGGTTTTTGTTCAGCCGATGCTGACTATGCGGTATACAGACGATGAAATTAAGCAGCTTATTGACGCGGCAAATGATATGGGTGCTTATGCTCTTTATATTGTTGACAGCTACGGATATATGATGCCCATGGATATTGAACGCCTGTTTTTGAAATATGATGTAGGTCTTGACAAAGATATTGCAATAGGTTTTCATGCTCACAACAATATGAACCTTGCTTTTTCAAATGTGCTTTCATTCATCAACAGAGAAACAGAAAGACGGCTTATCGTCGATTCTTGCGCACTCGGAATGGGTCAAGGTGCGGGAAATCTGCAAACGGAAATTATAGCAGATTATCTCAACAAAAATTACGGTAGATCATACGATTACGGCGTAATTCTCGACGTGTGCGAGATCATAGAGAAATATTGCGGCGAGATGCTTTGGGGATATTCGGTGACAAGACTTTTACCCGCGATACATAAAACGGCATATAAATACGCGATTTCGCTGAGAAAGCACTATGGACTTACATACAGGGAAATTGATGAAATTTTAGGGAAGATACCAGCTGATTTGGTACATCGGTATACTCCCGAGAATACAAAAAGAATTTTGGAGCTTTGCGGATATGACGCAGAGAAGTTAATGAGGAGATAGAATGACCGGAGCAGAGTTTTTGGTTGATCATCTGATAAAGCTTGGAGTTACCGATGTGTTCGGGATTCCTGGTGGAGTTGTGCTTGACTTCCTCTATGAGCTTGACAGGCGCAAAGAAATAACAGCTCATCTGAGCTTTCACGAGCAGTGTGCGGGCTTTGCCGCATCGGGATATGCTCAGCTTACAGGAAAACTCTGTGTTGCATACGCTACCAAAGGTCCGGGAATAACTAATCTGCTCACTCCTGTTGCAGACGCATACAGCGATGGAACACCGTTGCTTATAATAACTGCACATTCCGAAAATGTCCTCGACAAAACCGTAAGATTTACTGGCGAGCAGGAGCTTGACACTGTTGACATATTTAAATCAGTAACAAAATATGCGGTAAGGATAGATTCTGCGGCGGCGTTTCCGTTTGAAGTAAAAAAGGCTTGCAATATAGCTTTTAAAGGCAGAAAAGGACCTGTTCTAATAGATGTGCTGACAAGAGTTTTCACCGAAAATATTTTTGATATACAAACGCTTAACAATGTAATAAAGATAATGCCGATAAAATCGGCTGACTACATCATTGAAAAACTGAAAGCGTCTCATAGACCGATATTTCTCATCGGCGACGGAATACATCAGTCAAGAGCTGAAAGCAAAATGCGTGAGCTTTCCGAAAAGTTAAACATTCCCGTTATTTCAAGTCGCTGTTCAGAAGATGTTATGCCTATTTCGGGTATGTATTTCGGATATATCGGCAGCCACGGGATAAGATATGCAAATTTCATTTTGTCAAAAGCAGACCTGATAATAGCGCTCGGAAACCGGCTCGCTTTTCCGTTAAATTCGGACAGCTTCAAGCCTATATACGAAAATGCCGAGATTATTCGCATTGAATACGACGAAAGCGAAGCAGGCAGACATATTCCGAACTGTAAATGCTTTATTGAAAACGTGCAGGACACGCTAAATGAACTTTCGGATCGCAGTATCAGCTATATAGAGCCTAACAAGTGGATAGCTGTTTGCAACAGGCTGAAAAAAGAGCTTTTTGAGGCTGATATAAATCCTCCGACAAGAATTTTATCTGAAGCATTTCAGTCAATATCAAATGATGTGACGATAGTAAACGATGTCGGCAACAACGAATTTTGGTCATCAAGGGCATATATTAATACCGGAATTTCAAACAGGACGCTTTATTCAAAATGTTTCGGCGCGTTGGGGTGCTCGTTGGGAAAGAGCATAGGAGCATATTACGCAAGCCAATCTCCCGTCCTCTGTATTACAGGCGATCAAGGCTTGCAGTTAAACAGCCAAGAACTGCAATTTATAGGAATGCACAAATTGCCGATAGCGATACTGCTTCTCAACAACAATTCTTCGGGAATGATAAGAAGCAGAGAAAAGCAGCGTTACGGCAGATTTGTCCACACTACTCCCAACAGCGGTTACGGAACGCCTGATTTCAAAAAGCTTGCAGAAGCGTATGGTATTGAATACATAAAGTACACAACGGGAGTTTTTGAAAAAATAGACAGACCTATTTTAGTTGAAGTAATAATTGACGAAGAGATTGGTCTTGAGCCTAATCTTCCGAGAGGTAATAGGTGTTGTGAACTTGTTCCCGAATTGAATAAAACATTATTTGATGTATTAGATAAACTGTAAAGGAGAAAAATTATGAACGACTTTAGCGGAAAAACAGTGCTTGTTACTGGCGCAACCGGGCTTATAGGGAGCAATATCGTTGATCGTTTTATGGCGATTGGCGACGTTAAAGTAATTGCACTTGCTCGCAACAAGGAAAAATTAGAAAAAGGGTTTTCAGATTATATCGGTAATAAGAATTTTGATATGGTCATTCAAGATATTTGCACTCCTATAAATCTTGCCAAAAATATTAAAGTGGATTATATTTTCCATGCGGCAGGAGAAATGACGGGTGAGGTAATCAACAACAGACCTTTAGAAGTTATTGACGCTAACCTGACAGGCACAAGAAACTGTCTTGATCTGCTGCATGAACAGAAAAAAGCAGGGCACGACGGGAGATTAGTTTTGTTTTCATCGGTGACGGTGTATGGCAATAATTCAAATACAGACAGAACGGTCAAGGAAAAAGATACAGATATTGCCGGAACGCTTGATGTGCCATATGCTGCATATGCGGAAACTAAGAGAATGTCAGAAGTACTCGCACTTTCATATTGCAGACAGCATGATATTGATGTTGTAATAGCAAGACTGAGTACGGTGTACGGATATACGAGATTTCCACCGAATACTGCGTTTTATGAGTTTATTAAAAAAGTTCAAAACAATGAAGATATTGTTTTAAAAAGTTCCGGCTTGCCGAGAAGAGATAACATTTATATTGATGACGCTGTCAATGGTATGCTTTTAATATGTAAGAAAGGCGCCAAGGGCGAGGCATATAATATATCTTCCAATGGTGATTTGGGAAATTTTGCAGCGGTAGATGAAATAGCTGAAACCGTGGCAAAAGTGGCAAATGAGATGTATGGGAAGAATGTCAAGGTGCAGTATGAGAATCAGTCAACAAAGCCCAGAGGAGCCGGCGTTAAATTGGATAACGCTAAGCTAAAGCGGCTGGGCTTCACGGTGAAATTAAGTTTAGAAAAAAGAATAATAGAAACTATACGCAGATATACAACCACACAATAGAAGATTAAGATATAAGTTTGAATTAACGGAGAGGATAAAATGCCGGACGGCAGGCTTAAAAATTCCATAAGAAATACTATATCAGGCATTGTAAGCCGCGTAATAATGATTGTTTTCCCGTTCATTATAAGAACGGTGATAATAAAAAAGATCGGAATGGATTACGTAGGACTCAACGGTTTATTTAGTTCTGTCCAGATGATGCTCAGCATAAGCAAGCTTGGATTTGGTTTATTCTGTTTCTTATTACTAAGTTTTAAGTGATAATTGAATACAGCTTTTGTAATTAACAATAA
>CANQJW010000045.1 GCA_947624345.1 uncultured Clostridia bacterium
AAAAGACAACTTCACCGGCTCAAAAGGCTTCAGAGGCTAAGGCTGCCGCTGAAAAGGCAATAAAGCAGGCTAAAATCACGAGCCTTACAGCAAAGGCTAAGGGCAAGAAGAAGATAACTGTTTCTTGGAAGAAGGTTGCAAAGGCGGTAGGCTACGAAGTTCAGGCGTCAACTAAGAAGAATTTTAAGAAGAACGTAGTCAATAAGGTGACTACCAAGAACAAGGTTGTTTTCAAGAAGCTAAAGAGCAAGAAGAAATACTTTGTAAGGGTGAGGGCTTATACGACTTACAAGGACGCAAAGGGCAAGACGCAGAAGGTGTATAGCAAGTGGTTCAAGAGTAAGAAGAAGGTAAAGGTTAAGTAGATATAAAAAAGGGCGTTCAGGTCAATAATATGACCTGAACGCTTTTGGCTTGTATATTCAATTGTCAATTGGTTTTTATAATTATAGAGCCTCTTTAAGGCTATTTACAAACTCGCCGACTTTATCTATACTCTCTTTGCCATACTCAGCAACTATGTTCACGATTGCACTTCCGACAATAACTCCGTCACAGTAGCCTGACATCTTCTTTGCCTGTTCGGGATTTGAAATTCCAAAACCAACGCAGGCAGGACAAGAGGCAGATGAATTTATAAGCGAAAAAAACTCGTCAAAGTCGGTTGAAAAGCTTGAGCGTGTTCCTGTAACACCGACTGATGAAACGCAGTAGAGAAAGCCTTTGCTTTGTGATGCAATAGTCTTCACTCTGTCGTGAGAGGTCGGAGCAACAAGGTTAATGTTATAAACTCCGTATTTATCCGACATTCCCTCGACTTCTTCTCGTTCCTCAAAAGGCAGATCGGGGATAATAACGCCGTCAATGCCACTGGCTTTACAGTTTGTAAAAAAACGCTCTGTGCCGTATCTGAAAGCAGTATTTATGTACATCATCAATAGCAGCGGTGCATCAGTTTCTTTTCTAAGCTCACTAACAAGAGCGAAAATCTGATCTAAGTTTGTGCCGTTGTTTAGGGAACGCAGTGATGCTTTTTGAATAGTAGGGCCTTCGGCTATAGGGTCAGAAAAAGGAACACCCAGTTCAACAATGTCAGCACCGTTTTCAAGCTTTTTAAGCACCAATTTTTTTGTGGTTTCCAAATCCGGATCGCCGGCTGTAATAAAAGTTATAAGAGCTTTCTTACCCTCAGACTTTAGCTTTTCGAAGCATATATCTATCCTATTCTTCAACTAAATCAACTCCTCTGTATCGTGCTATGGAATAAACATCTTTGTCGCCACGACCCGAAAGGTTTATAACAAGTATGCTGTCCGTTGGCATCGTGGGTGCAATCTTAATAGCCGCCGCAACAGCGTGAGCCGACTCGATCGCAGGGATAATTCCTTCGGTTTTCGAGAGATACTCAAACGCACAGACAGCCTCCTCATCTGTTATATCCACATACTCAGCCCTGCCGATTGAGTTAAGATAAGCGTGCTCAGGACCGATTCCTGGGTAGTCAAGACCTGCAGAAATAGAATAAACGGGATCAATCTGACCGTACTCATTCTGCAAGAAAAGCGACTTCATACCGTGAAAAATTCCGAGCGAGCCTTTGGTTATTGTAGCGGCGTGCTCAGTTGTATCAACGCCACGCCCTGCGGCTTCTGCGCCAACCAAGCGAACGCTCTTATCATCAATAAAATCATAGAACGCACCCATAGCGTTTGAACCTCCGCCAACGCAAGCAACAACACAGTCAGGGAGTTTGCCCTCAGATTCTTTTAACTGCGACTTTATCTCCTCGCCGATTATTTTCTGAAAATGCCTTACCATCTCAGGATAGGGATGAGGTCCCATAACCGAACCTATACAGTAAAAAGTAGTTTCAATATTCGTACACCAATCACGCATAGCCTCGTTAATAGCGTCTTTAAGGGTAGAAGTTCCGCTGGATACACCTGTTACCTTAGCGCCCAAAAGATTCATTCTATATACATTCAGCGACTGGCGTCTCATATCCTCAGCGCCCATATACACCTCGCACTCCAACCCGAAAAGAGCGCATACCGTAGCGGTAGCAACACCGTGCTGTCCTGCACCCGTCTCAGCAATAATTCTCTTTTTGCCCATTTTTTTAGCTAGAAGTATCTGCCCGAGAACATTATTGATTTTGTGTGAGCCTGTGTGGTTCAAGTCTTCACGCTTTATAAAAATTTTAGCGCCGCCCAAGTCATTTGTCATCTTCTCAGCGAAGTATAAAAGCGACGGTCTGCCTGCATACTCCTTATATAAAGCCGTCAACTCACGTTTGAAATTCTCGTCGTCCTTAAATTTATTGTATGCCGCCTCAAGCTCTAAAACGGCATTCATAACCGTCTCGGGAACATACTGACCGCCAAACTCGCCAAAGCGACCCTTATTAGAATTACTACTCATAACCTTAACCTCCTTATTCATTATCCACGGCATAATTGTCTATTGTCAATTATCCATTATCCATTATCCATTAAATGCTTTAGCATTTTTATCTTTTTTTTATCCTTAAATTTATTCGTCTCAACCGAACTTGAAACATCAATCCCATAGGGATTGACTGTATCTATTGCATCTATGATATTTTCAGCCGAAATACCACCTGCAAGGAAAAACGGTTTAGTTATATTGGCTTTTTTTATTATTTCCCAGTTGCCGACTACTCCTGTTCCTCCGACAGTGCCATTTGAAAAGCTGTCGATGAGAAGCTTATCTGCATGACTCATACACGCTTTGTTAATCTCATCTGATGATTGTGGTCTAATTGCGTTCCAGACCTCGCAGTTGGTATGCTCTTTAAGATTTTTGATAAACTCATCATCCTCATCACCGTGAAGCTGAATTACTCCAAGATATTCCGCATAGGGGAGAATGGTCTCAATAGTTTCGTTTACAAATACCCCTACAGGAATTATTTTCTCAGATAGCTGTCCGGTCAAAACTCTTAGTTCCTCAAGACTTATATGCCGCCAGAACGGCTCAGAGAGTATAAAGCCTGCATAATCGGGACAAAATTCGTTTACATAAGCTATGTCTTCGCATCTCCTCAGACCGCAGATTTTTAATTTTGTCATATACTTCTCAGCTCCTTAAGGGTAGCGGAAATATTATCGCTTCTCATAAGCGTTTCGCCGATAAGAACAGCCGATGCCCCAAAACTGTGAACAGCTTTCATATCAGTATTATCCTTGATCCCGCTTTCTGAAACTATAACCCTATCTTTCGGAATAAGAGAAGCCAGTCTTTCGGTAGTGTTTAAATCAACATTAAAAGTCTTTAAATCTCTGTTGTTGATGCCTATTATTTCCGCATCTATGCTAAGTGATTTTTCAAGCTCGCTCTCGTTGTGAACCTCTACAAGACATTGAAGCGACAGGAAAGTCGCAAGCTTATAAAACCTGCCGAGAGTATCCTCATCAAGTACTGCCGCAATCAGCAGGATTGCCGATGCACCTATTGTTCTAGCCTCATATATCTGATACTCGTCTATGATAAAATCCTTGCGAAGAATCGGAATGCTCACACACTCTGCAATGCTTTTCAGATATGCAGAAGAGCCTTTAAAGTAATGCTCCTCAGTAAGACAGGAGATAGCGTTTGCACCAGCCGATTCATATTCTTTTGCAATCTCAATAGGGTGAAAGTCAGATCTTATCAGCCCTTTTGATGGGGAAGCCTTCTTGACCTCGCATATAACGCGCAAATCATTTCCCGAAAGAGCGTTTTTGAAATCAAGCGTCTTGAAGCTTGTATTCATCGCCAGACTTTTCATTTCATCAAAAGGTACTTTTGCTTTTTCCTTATCAAGCTGTATTTTTCTTTTTTCAATTATTTCATCAAGAATCATAATTTTACTCCTTTACTTCAAAAGGCTAAACTAAAGGTTTTCGGTCAAGCCTTTTGAAAAAGGCTTGCTGGTGAAGGGCAAAGTCCTGTCGCTGACAAGCTTGCATTAGTTATTCGTAAATTCCACTAACTCCTCTAACTTTCTGAGTGCCGCTCCGCTATCTATAGACTCACCAGCCAGCTTTATTCCATCGGCGATCGTCTCAGCCTTGCCTGTGACATATAAAGCACAACCAGCATTAAAGAGCACAATATCTCTTTTAGGGCCCTGCTCTTTGCCACTGAGAACATCCCTAGTGATTTGTGCGTTCTCCTCAGGGGTACCGCCCTTGATATCACGCTTATCAGCACGCTTAAAGCCAAAGTCCTCAGGACACATCTCATATTTTTCGATTTTTCCGTTATTGATTTCGCAGACTGTTGTTGCATCAGAGATTGAAATCTCGTCCAACTTATCGTTACCATAGACAAGCATAGCACGCTTAATTCCAAGCTTTATTAAAACCTCAGTCATCTTATCCATAATATCGGGGGTGTAAACTCCAAGTACCATATATTCGGCAAACGCAGGGTTTAAAAGAGGTCCCATTATATTAAAGACCGTCTTTGTGCCAATCTGTTTTCTCACAGGGCCTACAAACCGCATTGCAGGGTGGTAGCTTTGTGCGAATAAGAAAGAAAGTCCTATTTCACTTATACATTTCTCTGCTTGTTCGGGAACAGTAGTTATCTTAACTCCAAGAGCCTCTAAGCAGTCTGCCGCACCGCATTTTGATGATGCGCTTCTGTTGCCGTGTTTTGCAACCTTCACACCTGCTCCTGCAATTACAAATGAAGAAGTAGTCGAGATATTAAAGCTGTTTGACATATCTCCGCCTGTGCCGACGATGTCGACTGAATTTGAACAGTTTTTAAGCTTTGACGCTTTCTCTCTCATAACTCTGGCAAAGCCTGTTATCTCGTCAATTGTCTCGCCCTTTATCGACATAGCCGTCAGCAGGGAAGAAATCTGAGCAAGTGTAGCCCTGTCGCAGGTTATGATATCCATAGCGGTATAGGCTTCGTCCTCGGTAAGACTTTCGCCGCTAACAACCTTTGCAATATATTTTTTTAGCTCTGTTCTCTCATTTTCGGGAAGCACTATATTATCACTCACTTTCGTTTTTATTCCTGCAATTTTATTCAGGAAGTTTTCTATAATTTTTCGACCTGTGTCGGTCATAACAGATTCAGGGTGGAACTGAACGCCATAGGTTGGGTGTTTTTTATGTTTTAAAGCCATAATCTGTTTTTTGTCGTCATAAGCTGTAATTTCAAGAAACTCAGGTAAGGTATCTTTGTCAACAATAAGCGAGTGATACCTTGCAACCTTGATTTTCTTTGGAAGTCCATCGAACAGAAGATTATCTGTGTTGATAGTTATGTCAGTTGCCTTTCCGTGAAGCTGTTCTTTTGCAATAACAACTTTTCCGCCAAAGGCTTCGGCTATAGACTGATGCCCTAAACAAACTCCGAGGATAGGAAGCCTTCCGCTGAAATGCTGTATTGTCTTGATTGATATACCGGCGTCTTTCGGATAGCAAGGGCCTGGCGAAATAATTATAGCCTCAGGGCTTAGTGCCTCAATCTCAGCAATGGTGATCTCGTCGTTCCTTGCAACCTTAATATCGCTGTAAAGCTCACCTATATACTGATAAAGATTATAGGTAAAGCTGTCGTAGTTGTCAATAATTAGTATCATAATAGATTCTCCTAATTTAAAAGTTTTCGGTCAAGCCTTTTTCTAAAGGCTTACGGGTCAAGGGCAGAGCCCTGTCGCCGACGAACCGTCGGTTAAATTCCCTTTACGGAGTGCGCTCTGCATATGGTGAAATTTAAAATAGTCCGGTGGACTGTTTTAAAAGAGGGGCATACACGCAAGATAGGGCTGCGCCCTATAAGGTCATACCTGTTGGATTTCTGCCGCTTCTTTAACAGCGTTTATTACCGCCAATGCCTTGTTGCAGGATTCTTGATACTCGTTTTCCGGAACGCTGTCGAGGACTACTCCACCGCCTGCCTGAACATAAGCCTTGTTGTTCTTGAAAAGCACTGTTCTTATCGCAATGCAGGTGTCTAAGCTTCCGTCAAATGCAAGATACCCGACGGTTCCGCCGTAAAGACCTCTGCGTGTAGGCTCAAGCTCGTCAATGATCTCCATAGCCCTGACCTTTGGAGCTCCCGAAAGAGTTCCGGCAGGAAGAACTGCCATAAGAGCATCAAGAGGGTTCTTATCGCTATCAATTTCGCCCTCGACATTTGATACAAGGTGCATAACCTTTGAGTATCTCTCAACTGTCATGTAGTCAGTAACATTAACGCTACCGAACTTTGACACCTTTCCGATGTCGTTTCTGCCAAGATCAACTAGCATTGTATGCTCGGCACGCTCCTTAGGATCGTTTAGTAACTGTTGTTCGTTATTGTAATCCTCTTCATCGGTTATTCCACGCTTAATAGTTCCTGCGATAGGCTTTGTGATAACCGTTTTGCCATTTACAGACACAAGCTTTTCGGGAGAAGCCCCAGCAAAGGCGTAGTCCTTATGCTTGAAGTAGTAAAGATAAGGCGAAGGATTGGTCGAGCGAAGCATTCTGTAAACATCAAAGCTGTCGGGCGGATTTTCAATCTCAAACCTCTGTGACGGAACAACCTGAAAAATATCTCCGTTTCTTATGTATTCCTTAGCCCTTTCGACATTTTCCATATACTTTTCTTTGGTGATATTCGATTTGATTTCAATGTTATTTTCAGAGCTCTTAACTGATACATTACCGCTTGAAACATAGCTTTTCAAAACGCCGATTATATCGTCTTTTCTTTTTATGCAATTCTCATACTGCTTGTCAATATCGCCGCTTGAGTGAATATTCAGAATAATAACAGCCTTGTTGCTAAGATGGTCATAAGCGACTATTTCATCGAATAGAAAGAGATTGGCATCAGGCATACCGAGATCGTCCTCAGGCGGATTGCAAAGAGTTTTCTCAAAATATCTCACCATATCGTAGGCAAAGTAGCCGATCAAACCTCCCGTAAGCTTCGGTCTATTAGGGAAGCGGGGAGACTTATACTCCTTCATAATATCAGACAGGAACCCTATAGGATCGGACACTTCAAGGGTTTCATCAGTGCCGTTTTTTGTAACTACGGCGACTTTGTTTTTAAGTGTTATTTCAGCCTTTGGATTGATACCTACGAACGAATATCGTCCCCACTGATCGCTGTTTTCGACAGATTCAAGTATAAAGCAGTTATCATAAGCCTCGTGCAGTGCATTAAAAAGCTGAACCGGCGTATACGAATCAACAAGCAGTTCATAGAAAACAGGCACTGTCTTGTAATTTTTCAAAATGTCTTTAATTTCTTCCCTTGATGGATAAAGCATAAAATTACCTCCAATAATGGATTATTGATAATGGAAAATTGATAATCAATTGTCCATTGTCAGCTGACAATTGTTCGCGGCGGCTTGACGCAATAAAAAAAGCCCATCATTCACATTAGAAACCTAATGGGACGATAGACATCGTGGTGCCACCCAAATTTATGATAAGCTCACACTTATCAACTCAGCAAAGTACGCAATTCTCTGTATACAAAGAATATCAATACTTCTTTTCGTTAACGCCGAAAATCAGCGGCATTGGATACTCGAACAATCCATAATAAATTCTTTCACCAAGCTCCTCACAAACCCATTCACCGAAAATCGTATGCACCTTAATCTCACCGTAAAAGGCTCTCTGTAACACCGTAAAATCAGCTACTTACTTTTGCTCACAGGATTTAAAATATTTGATTACTTTATATTATATTCCGAATTTTTATATTTGTCAAGGGTTTTTTAATAATTTTAATTTTTTTTCGAAGGCTCAATCGCATCAACCGTCATTTTAATAGTAGACCCATGGGGAATTTTCTTTCCCTCCTCGGGACTCATAACCAAAATATCTCCGCTTTCTGTACCCCACTTGTGCTGATAGGCGATCTTAACCTTAAAACCTAAAGATTTTAAAACCGTCCTTGCAGCAAGATAATCCATATTTGAAACCTCTGGAATCTCAATCATCTGAACGCCCCTGCTGATAACAATATTCACAGGAGTGCCGATAGAAATCTCCTCGCCGGGAGAAATGCTTTGCCAGAAGATTTTGTTTTTCTTTATTTTGTCGCTATACTGCTTTGTAACAATCAGAGGAATACTGTCAGTCTGAGCGATAGCTTTCTCATAGGTTAGACCATTCAGATCGGGCATGATCACCTTAGTTTGAATTTTCTCCTGCTGGATCTCTTTTAGAGATGGTGTTTTATAAAATAAATCAGGAAATCTGCAGCCGCAGAGAGATAGCATAACGCTAAGGCATAGCCCTAAGCAGATTAGTTTGTTAAATTTCATAAACAGAACTCCTCTTTAGATATTATAAATTATCAATTATTCCGATCCCCAGTTTAGCTAAATATATAACAAATTTATAATAGGCGGCACGGGATGTAGCCTTATCGTTGTATCTTCATCGAAATATCAAACGCCTTGACTGAGTGTGTAATAGCCCCAACTGAGATTATGTCAACCCCAGTCTTAGCGATATTTACAATTGTCTCCTCGGTAACATTTCCACTGGCTTCAAGCTTAGCCTTACCAGATACAATTGATACCGCTTTACTCATAGTCTCGCAGTCCATATTATCAAGCATTATAATGTCAGCACCTGCACTTAGCGCCTCTTTAACCTCATCAAGACTTCCTGTTTCAACCTCTATCATAACCGTGTGACCGAGCTTTTTTCTAAGTGCATTCACAGCATTTGTAATGCTTCCGTAAGCGTCTAAGTGGGTGTCCTTGAGCATTGCACAGTCTGATAGATTGAAGCGGTGATTCTTTCCGCCGCCGACAGTTACTGCATACTTTTGAAGCGACCTCAACCCAGGAAGTGTCTTTCTCGTGTCAGCAATGGACGCATTTGTACCCTCTACAAGTCTGACAAGTCTGTTTGTCATAGTAGCAATACCTGATAGGTGCTGAAGTAGATTAAGAGCCGTTCTCTCACCTTTTAAAAGCACCTTTGTCTTTCCTGTTATAGTGGCAATTATATCTCCCTTTTCAACCTTGTCGCCGTCTTTTAGTTTAATATCAAAATCAGTTTCAGCGTCAAGAAGTTTGAATACTCTCAGAGCTATATCAATTCCGCAGAGTATACCGCTGTCCTTTGCGATATATTTTGCCGTAGCCACGCTGTTGTCAGGTATGAGATAATCAGTCGTGACATCTATGTAATTTATATCCTCTTTGATTGCATTTGTTATAATGCTATCAATTTCCATTTGTAATGGGTACATAATGTTACCTCCTGAAAATAATTGTCCATTATCAATTATTACGATTCGTTGTTTCAAAAACTATCCTTTATATTAAACTCCCAAAAGGCGGCAGAGCCACCGGCGGCTCGCCTGTTAATAATTATTCAACTCATACTCAGCCCATTTAATGGCATCTATTTCAGCGTTCTCAGTTGCCGTTCTGTTAGCCTCCTGCAAAATGAGGTAGGCTACAGTTGCTAAGCTTTTCGCCTCAACAAAGTCTTTGTCGACTTTAAAGCTTCCAGATGTGAGAATTTCCTTGATTTGATTTATCCTGTCAAATCCTTCAAACAGAGCTTCGATATCAGGCATAACAAAATAAGCTGTCTGCATAATTTTCCTTATCTCGGTTCTGATGCCTTTAGGAATATGAGGAGCGTTATCATTGCTTGCGAAGTTAGCAGATACAAGCGGAGAGTTGTTGTCGGTTTTGCAGCGCTCATTGATAATCGCCGTTGCTCGTCGTGAGAAAACCAACGCTTCTAGCAGTGAGTTTGAAGCCAGTCTGTTGTTTCCGTGAACACCCGTGCAGGAGCACTCGCCGCAGGCAAAGAGATTATCAACAGTTGTCTCTGCATTTTTGTTTACTTTAATTCCGCCCATGAGGTAGTGCTGACAGGGGAATATAGGAATCATATCCTTGGTCATATCATATCCAAGCTCGAGAAGTTTTGAGTATATCATAGGAAAACGGTTCTTTATAAACTCAGAATCCTTGTGGGTAATGTCTATATAAAAGGTGTTGCTCTGTGTTTTAGCCGCCTCGAACATTATAGAGTGGGAAACAACATCTCTCGGAGCAAGCTCAAGACGCTTGTCATAGTTTTGCATAAACCTTTCGCCATGGCAGTTTCTGAGATATGCCCCCTCGCCACGAACCGACTCGGAAATCAAAAAGCACTCTCTGTTATGTTTGTCATTAAAAGCTGTCGGGTGGAACTGAATATAGCTTATATTGCTTATCTCAGCACCCATATTATATGCAAAGGCAATTCCGTCACCTGTTGCGATAGCTGAGTTTGTAGTGCGTTCATAAACCCTTCCAATACCTCCTGTTGCTATAACAGCATATAGGGAGTTGTAGGTATTATGCTCTCCGTCTTTAAGGATATCAAACGAAAAGCCCGAAGCAGTTTTGTTAATATCGCATATAAGAGCGTTTTCCATTATCTCAACATTAGGGAGAGTTTTCACATACTCAAGCAGCTTTGTTTCAATCTCAAAGCCCGTAGTATCCTTGTGGTGGAAGATTCTATGCTTGCTGTGACCGCCCTCGAGAGTACGGTGGAAGTCTCCGTTTTCAGTTTTGTCAAATTCAACGCCCAGATTGATGATTTTATCAATGTCTATTTTAGCTTCCTCGCAGAGAATGGAGGTTGTATTAACATCATTTTCAAATCCACCTGCTATCAGTGTATCCTGCTTGTGAAGCTCAGGCGAATCATCAGGGGAATTATAAACACCGGCAATTCCCCCCTGAGCAAGAGCTGTGTTGCAGAGGGTAAGCTCCATTTTAGAGGTTATCAGAATATTCAAATCATCTGATAAATTTATTGCCGAATACAGACCTGCAACTCCGCAGCCTGCAATAATCACATCATAATTGTTCATAATAAAGAATTTTTCCCCAATCGTAACTTAGTTTCCACGTCTATAAATAGATATACTTATTTTATAATAACACAATTTCAAACAAATTACCATACTTTTTATAAAATATTCTTACTCCTTTTATTTTTTGTCAGATTTTCTACAGGAAATCATAGCTTTTCTAATTATGCATACACTAAAAAGCTAAGCCCCAAAAGGTTCACAGCCATTTAAAACAGAATTTTTCAAAAAATTTCCCCCAACCCCTTGACACCCCCCTCAAAATATGTTATATTATAGATACCAAGTTAAAGGAGGGACTGCTATGTACAACGCCAATTACCCAGTATTTGTAAACGGGGGGGGGGGCATTTCGCCAAACCTTTATTTGCTGTGTACAGAATAGTTCTCTAGAATTAAATATTGTAAATAGGGCGTAGTATGCTTTTAGGCGTACTGCGCCTTTTTGTGTTGTTTGTAATTTTAAATTACATAGATTATTAAAAAAAGAAAGGTGGTTTCTAATATGAAACTTAAACGAATTTTGTCATTGTTGGTAGCGACAACAATGGCAGTAACTGCATTTACGGGTGCAATGAGTGTATATGCAGTAGATGATACAGTAAAAGAGGATTATCCAACATCAGGTACTGACGGAGACAATGCCAGTTGGCTTATAAACTCTGATGGAGTTTTGGTTATAAGTGGTAAAGGTGAGATGTCAAGCGCTAAAGGCTATAGTAAATTGAATGGTGATATTAATGAAATAGTAGTCGAGGATGGTATTACCTCTGCATATCGTAATGCTTTTTCAAGCGCAAATACTAGTTATATTTCAAAGATTACTTTCCCTCCTAGTTTAACAAAATTCAATAGTTGTTTAGATTATACTACAGACCATTATCCTAATCTTAAAGACGTTTATGTTTATTCTAAAATTATATCGGATGTCTCAGATCTTTACAGTTCTATGTATGGTATTATTCCCTGGGCAGGTAGCGGAATAATCTGGCATATTTATAAAGGCAGTGCTACGGAGATATCTTTAAAAACTGATTTACACCTGACAGATGAAGATATTGTGTATCTTGAGGATAATGCGGAAATGCCGAGTGTAGAAAATAAAATCCCGGTAGAGCTTGAATCTGTAGGAGAAACAATAGGACCTTCTGGAATTAGTTCAGAGTATGAGTGGAACGAAAAAAGTAAAACTCTTACATTTAGTGGAATGGGTGGAATAACAATAGCTGATTATTATAAAGATTATGCTGAAAAAACCGAGCATGTAGTAATAAATTCAGGAATTACAATCATTGATGCTAATACAGGTATTGGTGTAGGCCCAGGGCATGCTACATTAAGTGGTACATTTACTGGCTTTTCAGCGCTTAAAGATGTACAATTTCCTGATACTTTGAAAGTAATTGGAGATTTTTCATTTATGTTTTGTCCATTAGAAGGTGAACTTGATTTACCAGACTCATTAACATATATAAAATCAGGGGCATTTTCTAACACAAATATTGCATCTATAAATTCTCTTAATGAGAGAATGACTATTCAAAATGGGGCATTTGATTATTGTAGTTCACTAAAGGAACTCACTTTACCAAAAATCAAGCAATTTGTTATGGGTTCAAGTATGTCGGGCAACCAACCTTCAGATTATAAGATTTTTGCTAATTGCATATCTCTTGAAAAAGTAATAATTGAAGGCGGTTCACATTATGTGGGAACTGGTAGTGATGGTATTGTTCAAAACGGAATACCGCAGATATTTGTAGGTTGTATAGCTTTAAAAACAGTAATAATAAAAAATTCTCTTGAGTATATTTCGCCAAAAGCATTTGGTGCTTGTCCCTCACTTACAGATTTATATTTTTATAATACAGACTTAGGAACAATAGCATCAGAAGGTGCTTCTATTGACACAACAAGCAATCCAACATTCCATGTTGTAAAGGGTAGCCAAACTGAAGATACGTTATTTAAAGCAAGATATTTGACCGCTGATAACACGGTATATTTACCTGATACAACCGCCCTAGAAACTGCTATAACAGAGGCGGAGGCAATAGAGACAGATAAATTTACAGATGAAAGCGTTACCAAATTTACAGAAGCATTGGAAAGCGCAAAGGCAACTTTAGAAAACTACGATGCAACCCAAGACGAGGTTGACAGCGCGGTAAAGGCAATAAATGATGCAAAAAATGCGCTAGAGGAAAAGAAGGACGAGCCATCAAACCCGTCCGAATCCGACCCATCAACCCCATCAGACAGCTCTGACCCAACAAGCCCATCAAATCCGAC
>CANQJW010000046.1 GCA_947624345.1 uncultured Clostridia bacterium
TTTTTTGGCTGTATATTCATATTAACTCCTTTCCCAGCCGGGCACGCCGGTCTTACACGCACAGTATATCACACTGTCTTTTAGGAATCCAGCCCACCCGACCGTTTTTGTAGGACTGCATAAAAAACACAGTCGGTTCTTTACATATTCATATTCTGACCCTCGTCCTTCTGCACAGTTTCATCGTCAGCGTTTTCACTTCGCGCCAGCCTTGCGACTTCTTCGGTTTCTTTGTATATTCGCTCGATCTCTTTCACGCGCCAGTCTACCACTTCGCCGACTTCTTCTCCCGAATTAACGCTGCGAAGCATGAGGTCTGAAAGCCGCCGCGAGGCATCTTCTTTTCCCACAAACGCCGACCACACTCTGTAAGTTACACTGTCAAGCGTAATGTCACTGTACTCGCACTGCGCGCCGCCGCACTGAGGCTTTTCCAGACCCTCTGCGGTCTTTTCTTTTTCTTTGATTTTCTCTGCCAAATTATCTGCCCCCTGTTTTATGTATTTTTTAGATTTCAAATTTTATGACTCCCTGTTTCGGGGTATCATCGGTGTACGCAAGTGCTGTCCGTTTTGTACACCCCTTTGCCGATATCTTGCGTTACCTGCCGTCAGTAAAACTGACATCAGCCTGCGCGGTGTACCCCGTTAAAGGGTATAGCGAAAAGCGATATCCTTTTTATTCAGTTTCCTTGCTCCGTGGCGGACAAGCGAAATGAGAGGTCATCGCTTGCTAAGTACTCGTGAGCCAAGGTCGGGGAGTTTTGTGGTTTTGCTTGCAAAATCGAGAACGTTGTTCTCGAAACAAAACTCCGTGGCGGACAAGCAAAATGAGAGGTTATAGCTTACTATGTGTCCGCCATACAACTCCGCAATATTCGCCCAAATTTCGCATTATTCACATCTTACGACACCTCATTTCCTGCGTTTTTTAATTTACGACCCCTTTTTTATCTTGCACAAGACCTGCGATTATTCGCGATAAACGGTCGGCTTTGCCGTCCGAAGTGAGCGCGGCGACACCGCCGCTTTAACTTGCAAACTAATATCGCTCTTTCGTGGAGGCTCCAAACTGCAAGTCCTGTGCAAAATGCCGAGTTCAATTATTCCATTTTTCTTACCTCTCTTATTGACGCTCAAACGCCCACAACCGCGCGATACGGCGTTTTCATCTTTTTGCGGTTAAACTACCCGACCTGCTCTGCAAAACCGCACACCGTGCGTTCCTGCGCGTTTCACGGTCGGATAGTCCACCATCGTTCCTCAACCCCTTTCTTACCTCTTGCTATTAGCCCTGCGCCTTGCTTTTCTTTGCGCACCTTTCTTGCTTTTTGGCTTAGTACCTTTTTTCTTCCGCGGCTTGTTTCCACCTTTCTCTCTGCGAGATTTTTCAGAAGTTTTACCGTCACCCAAATCGGTTTTACCGTCACTTTTTGAAGCCGAGCCGTCACCCGTCACCCTGCCGTCACCCGGCGAAATACACATATTTTCAATGTTTTTCATAGGTCGGGTGCCGGCTGGACAGCAATTTGTCATGCGCGGTATTTTGCCGTCACCGCCGTCACCCGAGCAGTCGCAGCGCACCTCGATCCACCTCTTTCCGTGGCTTCTCTTGAGCTCAAATTGCACACCTAGCTTCTCAAGCTGCGCGGCGTTTTGCATCAGTTTCTTGCTCACCACATTGCTCTGAATTTCAAACCCCAGACTGCTCTTCAGCTTTTCGCACAACTCCGTCGCCGAGCCCTTGAAATTTTTCTCCGTCATCATCAGATCATGAATTGCAAAAGGGAAAATCTCATTTTTTTTTGCTGCTGCTCATCGGTCACAATCCACTTGCAATTTTTTATTTCAAGATGTATTTCACATTCCCTAATGTCACGCCCTGTCGCAAACAGTTTTGCGGTACTGCTTGTCCGCTTTTGCTTCATCAGCACCATGCTGCCGTCCACACAACCGCTGATACCTGTCGTACCTGATATCATATTGAATGGATCTGAGTCGCGGTTCTTCCTCGTATGGTGTACCAGCAGTATGCAGATATTCAGCTCCTCCGCAAGCCTTTTCAGAACAGTCAGTTCAGCATAATCTGAACCATATCTGTATTCCTCATCGGTCTTGATCTTCTGCAACGTGTCTATCGCCACGATCTTTAGGTCACTATGCTGTAACTTGAATTGCTCGATCTGTTCTTCCAACCCGTTTCCGATACTCTCCGCCAGCACTGAGAAGTACAAACTTTCGGACGGCTCATCTGTCAGCTCGTATAGCCTGTTTTGTATCCGCGAGTAGCTATCTTCCAAACATAGATACAATGCCGAGCCTTGCGAAGTTCCTCGCCCCAGAACCGATTCTCCCTTTGCGATAGACAAGCACATATCCAGTACCAACCAGCTTTTGCCGACTTTCGGCGCACCTGCGAGTATGTACAGCCCCTGTGCTAGCAAGCCGTCGACCACAAACTCCAGCGGCTTGTACACCGTCGTCATGATCTCCTCGCACGACTTTGTTTTCAATTCATTTTTCATTCCATCACCCCCTTTCAGCGTCCTTACACTTGTATAGGAAGAAAAAACGCATTTTGAACAACTTTTTTTGCAAATTTTTTTTAATTTCGTATGCCTGCACAAATCCTCTTATTTTGTTTTAGACATTTTAACAACTGTTGTCCATTTCTATCCTCTCACTTGTATAAGGGAAGATGTCGACCATTTAACAACCCCCAAAATGAAATTTGTAACTAATTTTGTAGAGCTGCACAAATCCGTAAACCTAGTTTATGATTTTTGACAGCATTTCGCTTCTTTTCCCTTTACTCGTATAGGGGTATTTGCAAGGATTTTGATACCCCCAAAAATGAAATTTAAATCTGATTTCGTATGTCTGCACAATTTCGTATACTTTATTTTGAACATTTTAACAACTGTTGCTCAAACCTTTTCTTCTACTTGTATAGGGTAAGAAGTAAGCGTTTTGTTACCCCTAAAATTTCAAATTTCATAAAGTTTCGTATGCCTGCACAATTTAACGATGTTGGTTTTAGACATTTTTACAACTTCCTGCTCGCTTTTTCCTTTTGCCATATAAAACAAAAGCCCATACAGAATTTGATTTGTATGAGCCTTGTCGTATTTATTATCAGGCAGCGCGCATATATCGTGCAGATACACCGCTTACTTTGAACAGTTCTTTGAGCCTTGAAGTGTAAAGAAAAGCACTCTTTTTGTCCAATAACCGCATATCACCACTTTTGCGGTATCCGTTCATAATAGTAACCGTATCTACTGTGACTAGGTACTGTTGTCATGCCAATAGAAATATCATCTGCAAAAGGCGGAATAATGTGGTTTTCTCTTCTTTGCAAATAAAACAATTTGCTTTTGTTGCTCCATTTTGTTCTCGAAAGTCAAAGATTTTAAAACCACCATTTAAGCGTAATTATTTGTACACAAAAGGCTTGAAATGTGTTAAAATATGTGATATAATATACTTATATGAAAACAAAGTCATATAAATTCATATATAATTTCAAAAACTACCTGTATTGGAGTGCTTTAAATGAACGAACACAAAATAGATGCAATGTGGGACGATGCGCCGATCGATGTTTCGGCAGAGGTCAATTTTATATGGTCTGTTGCCAACAAACTTCGCGGACCGTATCGCAGCGACAAATACAAAGATGTCATTATACCTATGACGATAATACGCAGATTTGAATGCGCATTGGCACCGACCAAATCCGCTGTTGTGGCAAAGTTCAAACAAGACCCGAATTTTCCGCCAAAAGCAATGCAGCGCATATCAGGCTTTCAATTCTATAACACCAGTGAATATGATCTGGCTGAACTTGTGAACGATGCAGACCATATTGCAGCCAACTTCAAGAATTATCTTCAAGGTTTTTCATCGAATGTGTTGGAGATACTTATGTCCGAGGAACGCGGCTTGAATTTTGGTGAAGAAATTGATAGACTTGACAAGAATAACCGCCTGCTGCCGATTGTCAAGGCTTTTTCCGAATTGGATCTCGATCCGCGGACGATTGATAATGTAAAAATGGGCTATATTTTCGAGGAACTTATACGGAAGTTTTCTGAAAATGCAGAAGCAGGCGACCACTATACAGGTCGTGATATTATAAAGCTGATGGTAAATATACTATTAGCCGAGGGCTGCGATGATATTTTCAGCGATGGCAAGGTCATTACGATATTAGACCAAGCGTGTGGAACCGGGGGAATGCTTTCAACGGGGTATAACTTCATAAAGCGGTATAATCCTACTGCCGATGTCCGCCTTTTCGGGCAGGAGATCAATCCTGAGTCATATGCCATGTGCCTTGCGGAAATGCTTATTAAAGGTCAGCACGCTGAAAACATATGCTATCAAGATACAATGAAAGCAGATCGCTTTGAGAACACCAAAATGCGTTTTGTGCTTGAAAATCCGCCGTTTGGTCAGGCGTGGGGAGGCAAAGATGCCGCAGTAGGCGTTGAAGATGCCGTCAAAGAAGAACATAAAAAAGGTTTTGACGGTCGTTGGGGAGCAGGATTGCCCGGCTCGGGAGATATGCAACTGCTGTTTGTTCAGTCGGCTGTTGATAAAATGGACGACAAGCTTGGCAGAGCAGCAATAATAGAAAACGGTTCACCGCTGTTTTCGGGCGGAACATCTTCCGGCGAGAGTCAGATAAGACGGTGGCTGTTGGAGCAAGACCTTATAGAAGCTATAATAGCACTTCCTACCGACCTGTTTTATAATACGGGTATCGCAACTTATATATGGGTGCTGTCAAAAAATAAGCGCAAAGAGCGCAAAGGAAAGATACAGCTTATTGATGCAGGAACGATCTTTCACAAGCTCCGCAAGGCTCTCGGCAACAAGAAGAATGAGATAAGCCCGGAAGACCGCAGCACTATTACGAAATTGTATGCTGATTTTGAAGAAAACGAGCATTGCAAAATATTCCCGAACACGGAGTTTATTTATCGTGAATATGCGGTAATGCAGCCGCTGCAAAGAAGCTATGCGGTAACAGAGGAGCGCATTCAGACAATGCTGTCAAAGGGTTCGCTGTCATCGCTTTATGATGAAGCAAAGGTGGCAGAGCTTGAAAACGCCGAGGAGCTTTCGGGTAAGGACACAAAAAAGCTTGATACATATCAGAAAAACAAGGCGGTGTTTGACAAGATACTGTCTGCGCTGCGCAATAATATTTCAGATGAAAAGTATCTTTCTCCCGAAGCGTTTATGCCAACGTTGAAAAACATTCTTTCGTGTGTTGAATTTGACAAAAAGCTGCTTGATAAAATTGCAGACGGGCTTTCAGTAATGGATAAAACCGCCGAGATACAACGTGACAAAAAGGGCAATATCATCTATGATAAGGAAACAAAGGACACCGAGATTGTTAAATTTGACGAGGATATCGAAGAATATATGGCTCGTGAGGTGTTTCCCCATGTGCCAGATGCCAAGTGGTTCTTTGAGGAGGATCTGAGCAAGAAAACACCGACCGTAAAGACAGGCGCAGAGATCCCGTTTACACGGTATTTTTATAAGTATCAGCAGCCGAAACCGAGTGAGGAACTGAAACAGGCTTTTCTGGACTTGGAAAAGTCGGTGAATGACAGAATTGCAAGATTGTTCGACTAAGAAAGGATAGGGAATGATTTTTGAATATCCTCTGATTCTCGTTGCCGAAAGAGAATTTCTTGAATCTTTTCAACGAGGCAATCTATATATGATAAGTTGTATGCACTATCAACAGATGGAAAAAGAAGATCCGCAACGTGGGGATAAGTATGATGGCGCTGTAAAATGTACATATAGTGATCGCTACATAGACGGGCAATTGCTGAAAAATATCGAAAATCCCAGAATATTGTTATTATCAACATATATTAAATGCTTCTACCATTTCAAGGATAACGATTTGCATAAGGTTAGTGATAATGACTATTACTTTACTATTTCCAAGGAATCATCTGATGAACTTAAAAACTTTCATAGAGAATATGCCTTGATAATATACGATGTACATAAATTCATAGAACGATTTAGTGATGCTTGCAGGAAAAACAAGAATATTTCTAATTATTATTATTCAGATGTTACTTACATTGATGATGAGGAATATCCAAAGTATGAAATGGACTTAATCAGAGGCGTATTAGGTAAAACAGAAAAGGGAGTAATCAATCCTGCGTTTCTCAAGCGTAAAATATTTAGACCGCAACAAGAATTCAGAATAGCCGTTTCTTTGAATATAGGAGAGCCTCCTGACAATGCTACTGGGATAAAGCGCCCGGAATCTATTGATTTTTCTATGAAAGGAATAGAAGATATTTCAGCAATTGTTAAACTAAGTGAAATGTTTCAAAAGAAACTATATGCGAAAATTATAAAATCAAATAAATCGAAAGGAAAAAGAATTGAATACTATATTTAAGTTTATATTTGAAAGATTAACTGATCCCCTCGGATTGCCTATCAATCCTATATACGAGTATATGATACTTGGCGTGATCGGACTCATTGCTTATGGCATCGCATACTGTAAGGTCGGTGAAATGTACCACAGCGGTCTGATCGATGGCATAACTTCTGGCTCGTTCTTCCATTGGTTCATCAGATTTATTCTGTTTCTTGTGATGTGGTTTGTTGTATATTCGATTATTCAGTTATATTATTTTGTGATTGCAAACTGGGAAATTATTCTTATGATTGTAGGCAGCATTGTCGGAACAGCTATCATTTGCATACTTGCTGTAATAATTATGAGATCCGTAAAGAAACATATGGCGTTGAACAGCAATGTGTGAAGTGAAAGACAGCGGAACTGAGTAAATTAAAGATATTATATAGCTGAAAAAGGAACTTGACGGAAATATAGAGGAGATATTCTGATGAACAATAATTGCGAAGAAAAGCGCAGACTAACTACTGAATGTATAGTTGCTTTCATTGATATTTTAGGTTCTTCAAAAATGATAATGGAGGACGCTCAAAAGTCCCTTGAAATTGTACATAGCGCTTACACGGAGTCTATTGATTTGTTTAAAAAAATATTTAATAAAAACGGGAGAATACCTAGTGTAAAAATCTTTTCAGACAATATTGTTATTGCTGTCCCTCGAAAAAACAATCCGCTGGAATTGGCTTTTACAGCAGTTGCTATGATGAGCGCCATTATTCAAGTGCAATTTTTGAAACACGAGCTTCTTACAAGGGGAGCAATATGCAGCGGAAGTTATTTCGCCGATGGTATGATGGTTTGGGGTACTGCTCTTGTTAATGCCTATAGACTGGAGAAATCGATTGCCATATATCCACGTGTGATTATTGATCCTGAATTAGCAGGCGAATTGAAATTGGCGATTCACGATTCCCCGTTGCGTGCAAAAGAGTGGGTTATTCAAGACGAAGACCAGATTTTCATGATAAACTATTTTCACAAAGCGCTGAAAGAACGCGAACTATTTATTCTTAGTTTAATGTCAGTTGCTGAACAAAAAATAATTGATAATATAGAAGATATTAAAGCATATCATAAGTGGCTATGGTTCAGCAACTACATAGTAAAGCGTCTGACAACATTATCTGAAGAACAAAGAGGTGAGCAATAATGCGTGAAATGAAAGACAGCGGAATTGAGTGGATCGGTGATATTCCAAAGGGTTGGAAAATATCAAGGATCAAGTATGTTGCTACATTTATTAATGGCGATAGGGGTTCAAATTATCCAAGCGGTAGTGATTTAGTTGACGAAGGAGTTATATTTTTAACATCAAATAATATTCATGGAACACAACTTGATTGCAATTCGGAGATAAGTAAATACATTACAATTGAAAGATACAGTATCCTTGGCGGAGCAAAGATAGCAATAAATGATATAATCTATTGTTTGAGAGGAAGTGTAGGAAACTGTGCGATTAATAAAGAGATAATGGAAGGTACGGTTGCTTCGTCTCTTGTAGATATTAGACCGATTAACATTTGTCCTGAATATCTAAATTATATCTTACAATCACCCATAAATTCTATTCAAACATTAGCGTACATGAACGGCTCTTGTGCTGCTAATTTATCTGCTGAGAATGTAGCAAATTATATCTTTATTGAACCATCTATGAAAGATCAATTTGAGATTTCAGACTACCTTGACCGCAAATGTGCAGAAATTGATTCTCTTGTTTCGGATATTCAGCGGCAGATCGAACTGCTCGAAGAATACAAGCGTTCTGTAATTACCGAAGCTGTTACAAAGGGACTTGACAAAAATGCTCCGATGAAGGACAGCGGTATTGAATGGATAGGCGATATTCCGGAACATTGGGGAATTATGCGTGGTAAATATATTTTTGTTCAACGAAACGAAAGAGGTAACATAATACAGTTACAGCTTTTATCACCAACACAAAAATATGGCGTAATTCCGCAAGATTTATATGAAGAAATTAGCGGATATAAAGCAGTAAAGCTTGACGAAAAAGCCGATCTTTCCTTGTTAAAAACAATACACAAAGGAGATTTTTGTATTAGTCTGAGAAGTTTCCAAGGAGGATTTGAGTATTCTGAATATGAGGGTGTAGTTTCTCCTGCTTATCAGGTGTTTTATCCTATCATTGAAGTGTTTAACGGATATTATAAGCACTTGTTCAAAACAAAGATTTTCATTGACAAAATGAACTCGTTTACTATGAGCATGAGAGACGGTAAAAATATAGCTTTTGCTGATTTTGAAAGTACATACTTGCCCGTTCCGTCATTACAGGAACAACAAGCGATCGCTGAATATCTTGATGAAAAATGTGCCGAGATTGACAGCATAATTTCTGAAAAGAAACAGCAGCTAGAGGCAATTGAAGAATACAAAAAGTCGCTTATTTTTGAATATGTGACGGGAAAGAGAGAGGTATTACAATGAATAACATTCAATCAGAAAAAGAATACCAAGCGGAAATACTTGAAACTCTCCGCGATAAAAACGATTATATTGTTAGAAAGTCAACGGATTTTGACAGCGGCTTTGCTATGGATCGTGAAATGCTGCTTGGCTTTTTGAACGATACCCAGCCCGAAACAATGGACAAGCTCCGCAAAATATACAGGGACAGGCTTGAAGAAACACTGCTCTCGTTTATCAACGCCGAGTGTACAAAGAAGAACGGCGGCCTGCTGAACGTCCTCCGCCACGGCGTGGAGATCGCAGGAAATCATATCGATCTGATGTACACAAAGCCTGCAACTACATTCAACAAAGACCTTGTGAAGAAGTACGAACTGAACCGCTTTTCGGTAATGGAAGAAGTTTGGACAAACAATAAAGAGCGCATTGACGTTGTTATCTTTTTGAATGGCCTTGCTGTTATTTCTTTTGAATTGAAATGCAATTATTCCGGTCAGACGGTCGATGATGCGATATACCAGTACCGCATGGAACGCGATCCTAAGTCAAGACTATTTTTGTTCAAAGCAGGTACGCTTGTTAATTTTGCTATGGATCTGGACAGCGTTTTCATGACAACAAAGCTTGACGGGGAAGATACATATTTCCTGCCATTTAATAAGGGCAGCGGAGAAGGTGTCAATGCAGGCGCAGGAAATCCGCCTTGCGATTATGATTATCCCGTTCACTATATGTGGGACGATATTCTGAAAAAAGATACTATTCTTGATCTTGTTTCAAAATATATCTTTATTCAGACTTCTGAAAAAGAGAATGATAAAACGGGCAAAAAAGAAATAAAAGAAACTGTAATTTTCCCTCGCTATCATCAGCTCGATGCGGTGCGAAAGCTGCTTGATAATGTCAAAGAAAACCGCACCTCGCTTAATTATCTGATACAGCACAGTGCAGGTTCCGGCAAGACAAACACAATTGCGTGGCTGGCATATCGCCTTTCAACACTTCATGATGATGAAAACAAGATGATTTTTGACAACGTAATTATCATGACCGACAGGGTTGTTGTTGACAGGCAGCTTCAAAAGGCTATAATGGGCATGGAACATAAGTCGGGGCTTATCCGTGTAATGGACGAAAAATGCAACTCCGCAGATCTTGCGGCAGCTCTGAACGGAAACACAAAAATAATTGCTACCACTATTCAAAAATTTCCCTATATCGCCGATAGTGTAAGAGACTTGAAAAACAAGCACTTTGCAGTAATTATAGACGAGGCTCATTCTTCTACTGCCGGAAAAGATATGGCTGCGGTAACACAATCTCTTGGCGCCGGAGATGATGCTTATCGTGATATGGAAGATGAGATCGCCGCTGAACTTGCAAGGAACGGCAAACAGCAGAATGTTTCTATGTTTGCATTTACAGCTACACCAAAGCCTACGACTTTGCAGTTGTTTGGTACACTTAAAGAGAACGGGCAGCGTGAAGCATTCCACATCTATTCGATGAAACAGGCGATCGAGGAAGGCTTTATTCTTGATGTTCTGCAAAATTATGTTACTTATCAAACGTTTTATCAGATCAATAAAGAGATCGAAGAAGACCCCAAAATGCAGACCGCAAGCGCCAAGCGTCAGATCGCAAGATTTGTTGAGCTGCATGAAACTAATATCGCACAGCGCGTAGAAGTAATTGTCGAGCATTTCCGTACTACCGTTATGCAGGAACTGGGCGGTCAGGCAAAGGCAATGGTCATAACAGCTTCCAGACAGGCTGCCGTGAAATATTGTCAGGCATTTAAAGATTACTGCGAAAGAAAAGGGTATAGCGGTATTCATGCTCTGGTCGCATTTTCGGGCAAGGTCAAACTCCCCGATGATGATACGGAATATTCCGAGCAAAGTATCAATGGCATTCCGGAAGACAGGCTTACTAAAGAATTTGATAAAGACGACTATCAAGTCCTTTTGGTTGCAAATAAGTATCAGACAGGTTTTGACCAGCCCAAGCTTTGCGCAATGTATATCATGAAGAAACTTAAGAATGTCAATGCAGTTCAGACACTCTCCCGTCTGAACAGAATTTGTCCGCCGTATGAGAAAAAGACCTTTATACTTGACTTTGAAAACACCTATGAAGATATAGTCGGAGCATTTGCACCGTTCTACACCACAACGCTGCTCTCTAATTCTGTTACGCCGACCGCGATATATGATCTTGAGGCGACTATAGATGCTTATGCGATAATTGACCCCGATGACGTTGATAAAGTAAATGAAATACTTTACAAAGAAAAAGTTTTATCTGCTGATAGAAAAAAGATAAAATTCTGTCTTGATAAGTCGCTGAAGTTAATAGAGCATTACAGCAATGAGCAGCAGGAAATAGTCGTTAAGCTGCGCCATTTTGTTCGCTTTTATGAATTTATGATACAGGTATCTTGCTTTGAAGATATAGAATTGCATAAGAAGTATAAATTTATTATCTTACTGCTTGCTCAGATCAATATAAAGGGTCCCGGACCCGGCTTTGATCTTGACGGTAAGATCAGAGCAACACAATTTGTGCAGAAAAAGCAAGATGAACATACTAAATCCGATTTAATATCTAAACCTGTTGTAAAGCTACCATCAGCCGAATCATTCGGACTTACGCCGGCAAAAGAAGAAAGGCTGTCCGAAATAATCGCTGAAATAAATGCCCGAACAGGGAAATCCTATGACAGTAATGTTGCCATTAAGGCAATGCTCCAGATCAGAGATATTCTGATGAAGTCCGATAAACTGAAAGCAAGCGCTAAAAATAATTCTGTTAAAGATTTTGAATTTTCGTATTTTGACGATATAGATGATGCGCTGATCGAGGGCTTGGAGCAGAATCAAGATTTCTTCTCCATGCTTCTTAACGATGAATCCTTAAAGAAAGAGGTTCTTGGTATCTTTACAGAAGAGATATATACATCATTAAAAAATGCTGATAAATAATTTCAGAATTTGTGTGTGGGTGTTTAGTAAAACGCTGTTGTATGCTGCGACTTCCTCGCATTACCAAATCTAGTGAATATAGCCTTACAAAGCCTCCGATTTTTCGGAGGCTTGTTTTATACATATACACGCAAAAACGCCCCTAACAAGCGTTAAGGGCGTTTTTGAAGCTGGTAGATTGGTGCGGATATTTGGATGCTATCTTGGGAGAAACATATAGTCTATATTCACAACGGTATTGAAACAAAACACAAACACAGATGACCATGCAAGGGCACATTTCTTACATGGTCATTTAATATTGTTAATCTTTATTGTTCTTGATGTTTTTTATAAAATTACAAATTTTCTTTACTGTTGACTCAAGTGTGATTCTAGTTATATTACTCGATGGAGTATTCTTTGGCTTCCTCATACAGCTACTAGTGGGTGGTTGTTGAAAATTCCTACGATAATTATGGGAAGCAGCATTCCTTTCCGCCTTACGTATATGCCTTTGCTCTGATGTCTTTTTCTTAATTTCATATATCCTTTTTGTGGTAATATTAAGTTCGTTTATGATGCTTTCATCCCATACAACCCATTCCCATCCTTTGTAGCCGTAACCGCCATAACCGTTATCATCGGCATTATAATGAGCAAATTTCTTGCCTTTTTCAGTTACACTATAATTGCATGGATCGCCTTTCTGAAAGCCTTCTTCTTTCAACAGAACATTCATTTCTTCAGCGGTTAAACCATATTTCTTTCCAAGCATCCTTGCTGACAGAGTCATTTCAATTCCTCCTTATATTGATGAGTAAAAATCATAATGTAAGCGTTAACTGATCCAAAGCTCCATTGTAAAAGAAATGCCCCTAACAAGCGTTAAGGGCGTTTTCACCGAATAAATTCGGCTGGAGCTGGTAATCGGACTCGAACCGATGACCTGCGCATTACGAATGCGCTGCTCTACCAACTGAGCCATACCAGCATATTTAATTTTGTAAGACCGGGGTGCGGCTGTGTCGCTTTATATGCAGCCCACGACCTGCGCATTACGAATGCGCTGCTCTACCAACTGAGCCATACCAGCATATTTAATTTTGTAAGACCGGGGTGCGGCTGTGTCGCTTTATATGCAGCCCACGACCTGCGCATTACGAATGCGCTGCTCTACCAACTGAGCCATACCAGCATATTTAATTTTGTAAGACCGGGGTGCGG
>CANQJW010000047.1 GCA_947624345.1 uncultured Clostridia bacterium
CACCGCGCACCCGCATAGCGGGTGGTTGATATTTCGCACGCTATGCGTGCTCAACTGGGTCTTTCCGACCCATAAGAGAAAAGGGCGTCCACTCTGTGAACGCCCTTTTTATGCCTATTTCACCTTTACCTTCTTCTTACACTTAACCCACTTACTATACACCTTCTGCGTCTTGCCCTTTGCGTCCTTGTAAGTAGCATACGCCCTCACCCTTACAAAGTATTTCTTCTTGCTCTTTAGCTTCTTGATAACAAGCTTATTCTTTGTGGTCGTCTTCTTGATTACATTCTTCTTGAAGTTCTTCTTAGTGGACGCCTGTACCTCGTATCCTGCTGCCTTTGCAGCCTTCTTCCAAGATACAGTTATCTTCTTGCCCTTAGCCTTTGCTGTTAGGCTTACGATTTTAGCCTGCTTTATTGCCTTTTCAGCGGCAGCCTTAGCCTCTGAAGCCCTTTGAGCCGGTGATGTTGTCTTTTTAACATTTCCGCCTGTTGATTTTGTTGGAGTTGTCGGATTTGATGGGCTTGTTGGGTCAGAGCTGTCTGACGGGGTTGACGGGTCGGATGGATTTGTAGGACCAGATGGATATTCCCCTACATGATCCTTTATCTCAACTACTGAAGTTTTATGGGTTTCGCCTATAACCTCTACGCAGTCAATAATGAAATATCCTCTTTTGACAGTGATTTTTATAGTATGCTGTTCATTTGAAAGACCATTTATATAATATAGACTTTGTCGTAAAAGCACTCCCGAGGTGAGTGGTATATTTTCACCCAGAGATACTCCGTCCAGCTCAACATCTACTTCTGCATTAGTTCTTGTTCCGCCTGTAATGAAGTTTATTCCCGTTCCGTTAAATTCATATTCAAGAGATGAATTTTCATAGCTTGTTGAAGCACTTGTTCTGTTATAAAGTCTAAACGAATCTCCTACCTTTAGCGACCAATTTCCGCTGTATTTAACAGAGCTGTCAAGCGAATCAATTCTTTTTACAAATGTGCTTGCGTCTGCACCATCAAGGCTTTGCTTAGCCTCTTCTATTTTCAGGTTATCATATTCAGATACATATGAATATCCCATGATCCCTGCTCTGCCTGACAGATAAGGATTAGTATTATCGGTATATCCGAAAATAGCAGTGTCATTAACATAGAATACTATTTTATTTCCGACAGCATTTATCTTAAGATTGTACCATTTATTTATATCGAATCCTCTTACTTCGCCTTCGCTCAGAACCGAGTTAGCCTTCAGGCAAGCATAAGTACCAGCTTGTGAAATTCTTATCCAATAGCCCGACTTATTGTCTGCTGAAACTCCACCGCAAGTACCCACGCATCTCATACCTACTCCGGCATAGTTATACGGAGAACTTTTATTCTCTAGCTTGACATCGATAGAAACGCTGTAATCTGCCCATTCGGTATCACCAAGGGTAGTCGTAGGTGTTGCACTTCCTCCCCAGGTTAAAGGCATATTGCTGCCATCAATCTTTTGCTGAAGCACCTTTGAGCCGTCCGATTTTTTCACAACTTCAAATGCTCCGCCTGCATCACAGGTATATAAAGGCGTTCCGCCTCTTTCGTCCAAAAATTCATCTGAATAGTTGAAATCATCATAATAAGGAAGTGAAAGATTTGTATCGCTTTCATCGCTCTGATATGACGACTTCTCCTCATCAGCATATCCCTTTTGACCTGTTGTTGTAGTGAGCGTTACTATGGAATAAGGCTCAACAGTGTATGTAAAGCTTCCGTTTTCAGGTGTTATAGTTCCTGAGTTTTTCAGCCAGTTTGCATCATAAGCCTGGCCGTCATCAGGACCCTTTGTTACCCACGCTGTCAAAGGCGAATCTAACTTGTTCAAATTACTGATTGATACATTATATCTTCTCACGACAGATGTATCATTTACAAATACCATTGTGTAATCCCCTGTTTCGGGATCCGCAAGTGTGATATAGTTGTTTGTTGTGCTTCCTATTCCGTGACCGTCTCCGTCAGGCGTTCCGTCGCCATAGCAAGCGCCGTTCACATATTTCATATTATCAGTCTGAAACCGGGTAAAATGCTCCATAATATAAGTTCCAACCTGAACCTCGTAATGTCCGCTCCACGGCGTATCAGCCAAAATAAGCTGTTTTGGAACATACTGTGCGCCTGTATAATATGCGGCAACCGCAGGCTGGAATTCATACATTGTCATTCCGCCGCCCGTCGAACCACTTTGAGCGTACATATTAAGTACACGAACCGCTATTTCAAGAGGTCCGTTTACACCTGTCAAACCCTTTCCCTTAGCAACACTGTCAAGCTCTTTTCCAGAAGCATTTGTTGCGTTTACAGCATACTGAGGGTCTATTGTTACCGATGAACCCTCAGAGTACCAAATCTCTTTGCCGTACTCATTTTTTAATTTCAGAGCATTTTCACTGGACCATGTAGAATAGTGAAATCCCAAAACATCGACAGCGTCTCTTAACTTTGCGTCATTCATCATCTCGTCAGCAATTTTATAGTTTCCGACCTCATCGGACGCAACTAACTTGATCTGACTGTAATCATACTTCGCTCCTGATTCATTTGCGGCAGAATCAAGATGATTTCTTAAATACTTGATCCATTTAACGTCAATATTGCTCGTTTCATTTCTGTCAGGACTTATATAATCAAATTTCAGATCGTATTCATCATATGCTGCATCAAGAGTGTCTTTATACCACTTAAATCTCTTTGCCATATTTTCTTCATTTGTTTCACCGTTTGACCTTGTCCATTTAGGTGAACCCCAGCGAAGCATATCTATAGAAATGTCAGGGTTGATTGTTTTTGCGTCTGCACACATATGAAAGCCTGCTCCTCGGTTGACATTAGCCTCTTCTTTCTCAGCACGCATAGTAGCAGGTTCTGTTCCTGAGCTTGAATCGCAGTCAGAGCCAAGCTCAATTTTAATATGAGTTAGCCCTATTCCCGTTTCCTTGTTGAACAAATAATTCATTATTTCCCAATATGCGTCGGGGTGCTTTTCCTTATAATCCATAAGAAGCCTTGACGAGTTGTTTGCAGATATTGCTCCAAGTCTAAGTGAATCCTGTGTGATTTTGTTACCATCAACGCTGATTGAAAAAGTGCTTTCAGCATTAGCCTTTATATTCTCTTTAGTCATTGGTATAGCCCCCATTATAGAAAAAGTTAACACAATCGATATAATAACGGCAATCAGTCTTGAACTTTTTAACATTGACAGGCACCTCCTAATAATTTAGTATTATTATATCATTTATTATAAGTAAAAAGTATAACGGAATTGCTTTATTTTACATATTTCTTGCTTTTTGAAAAAAGCTGTTTTCTAAACTTATTCGGTGAGATATTATATTGCTCGCCAAACTTTTTTATCATATAGCTTGTACTCGTAAATCCGCATTTTCCAGCAACTTCTGAAACTGAAAATTCAGGTTCGTGCAACAAATTATATGCCTTTGAAAGACGTGTAAAGGTCAAAAATTGTCTCGGCGACATACCTGTCCGTTCTTTAAATATGTGACTTAAATAAAACTTGCTTACAAAATACTTGTCGGCAATATCTGAAATAAAAATTTGCGACCCGCAATTTTCTTGTATGTATCTCTGAATATCATCCACCAGTTTATTAGGCTTTCTGATATTATGATTGTTCGTAAGTCCTGCAAGTCTAAACAACTTTGCTAGAAACTGTGTTACTACAGAGATAATAATATCTTCTGATAAAAAATCAGTTGAAACTATTTCTTTTTTGATAATATCTATATATCCACGACATTCCAAATCATCTTTAATAATTATCGGTTCATTTATGGCGTTTCCAATTAAAATATTATAAATATAATCAGAATAGTATTTTTTGGAATATGCCCACGGATTAAGAAAAGCTAATGTGCGTTTATAACACGTTGAATCAATAATTGATATAGTATGATTCAACCCGCTGGGAATAATATAGAGCATATCATCTTTCAGTTCATACTTTTTACCTTCACAAATCAAATTTATATTGCCTTTATGTAAATACATTATCTCGCAAGATGTATGTTTATGTTCAGGAAAAAGAATAATATTATCATAAAAACCAATATGCTCAATGCAACTCATATATATCACTGACCTTAATAATCTAAAAATCTATTGTACTAGTTCATATAAATATTTTATCATAAACGTTAATGTAAAACAAGTAATTGATATTGAAGAGTTCATCTCAAAAGTATTGGTATAAAATCTATCCATATGAAAACAATAAAACTATGAGAATAAAAAATAAGCTGAAAAATTTAAAAAACAGTAAGGTTTACTTTTATATAGTAGGCGGCATAACAGGAATTGCAAACGGACTTTTCGGTTCAGGAGGAGGAATGTTAAGCGTTCCGCTTTTGGAAAACACAGGTCTTGAAGCAAAAAAAGCACACGCTTCTTCAATAGCCATTACATTAGCGCTGTCGATAGTCAGCACGGTTATCTATTCGATAAGAGGTCACATCAACTATTCGCTGGCACTTAAATTTATTCCGTTAGGACTGTTCGGTGCAATTATCGGCAGCTGGCTTTTGAAGAAGATTTCCAATAAAGCGCTGAAAAAGATATTCGGAGTTATTCTGATAATTTCGGGAATCAGGATGTTGATGCTATGAGTATTTTTGTAATTGCAATCGTCTCTTTTCTGACAGGCCTTGTTGCCTCATTAGGGCTTGGAGGCGGAATGGTGCTTATCATTTATCTTGCGATTTTCACAGGAATGGGGCAGCTTGAAGCGCAGGGTATAAACCTTATTTTCTTTATCCCCATAGCCCTGATTTCGATAATTCTGCATACAAAATCCAAGCTTATCATCTGGAAAAAAATAATCCCGTCAATTATAACAGGAATCGTATTTGCTTTGATATTCAGCTTTGTCGCAAGTATTCTGGGTTCCGAAATTCTCTCAAAAATATTCTCAATTTTCATAATAATTATCGGTATAAAAGAGCTTATTAAAAAATCTGATAAACAAAATAAAGCAGAGGAAAAATAAGTCCTCTGCTATTTATTTTCGTTTTCCTTTTTCTTTCTTCTGTAATCCAAGTAGCTTTCAAGAATAATCGTCGCCGCAACCTGATCTATAACATCTTTTCTCTTCTTTCCTCTTGTATTTGTTTCATTGAGAAAGTTGTGTGCAGAAACGGTTGTTGAACGCTCGTCCCACATATTTACGGGAATATCTACAAGCTCATTCAATGCATCGGCAAACTGCTTGCATCTTTCAGCCCTAGGACCAAAGCTTCCGTTCATATTAAGCGGAAGCCCCACTATTATCTCTCCTACCTCATATTCTCTAGACATATGAGCAACCATTGTGACAAGTATATTAAAATTGCGTTCTTCTATTGTTCCTATAGGAGACGCTAAAAACTCTGTTCTGTCGCATACGGCAAGCCCTGTTCTTGCATCACCGTAATCAACTGCCATTATCTTCATAATTCTTCTCCTATTATTATTTAACTTTTATCCGGCTTAAAGTCTCACCGATTTTTTCATGTATGACCAGATCTGCACTGCTGTCCATATCCGTTTTATCACGGTTTATCAAAACAAGATATTTGCCTCTGAAATACCTCACCAAAGACGCCGCAGGATAAACCACCAAAGACGTACCTCCAATAATAAGCATATCAGACTTCTCAATATGTTCTATTGCGCCTATGACAGTGTTGTTGTCAAGACCCTCCTCGTACAAAACCACATCAGGCTTAACTCTACCGCCACATTCATCGCATACGGGAATATCCGTACTGTTTTTCATATAAATAGCGTCAAAAAACTTATGGCACTTCTCGCAGTAATTTCTGTAAACCGAGCCGTGAAGCTCGTAAACCCTTTTGCTGCCTGCCGCCTGATGAAGACCGTCTATGTTCTGAGTTATAACGCAGGACAGCTTACCCTTTTCCTCCAGTTCTGCTAATTTTTTATGCGCTTGGTTAGGCTTTACATCAAGTGCAAGCATTTTATCCTTGTAAAACTTGAAAAACTCCTTCGGCTTATTTTCATAAAATGTGTGCGAAAGCATTTGCTCAGGAGGATAATCGTACTTCTGATTATACAATCCGTCAACGCTTCTGAAATCGGGTATTCCGCTTTCGGTCGACACGCCTGCTCCGCCGAAGAAAACTATTGACTTGCTTTCATCTATCATCTTTTGCAGAAGCTTTATCTTATCTGAAATAATGTCTTCCATTATCCTATCCCCTTTACCTAATTACTTTTTATGTATCATAAACATCATTTATAACAGTCTGATATTTCTTTTAATCTTTCCTTTGCGGTATTAACAATCCTTTCAGGACCTATAACCCTAGCATTTGTTCCAAAAGTAAATAGCCAGCCCCAGAAGGTAGGGCTTATTTCAACATCAACCTTTATGCTGAACCTGTCCTCATCCTTTTTATTGATAATAACCTTGTCTCCGAATCTGTCTATAACAACATTGATAAGTGAGTTGTCAAACTCAAGCTCGACATTTTCTCTTTCTCCGCCGTACATATCATATGTAGCCTTAAGACTTTTCACGATCTCGTTTTCATCAACCGATAACGAACGCCTTTTATCCTCACATATCTTAACATCAGTTATCCTGTCAACCCTGTATCTGCAAAGCTTTTCATGCTTATTGCAATAGCATATCAGATAGTATTTGTCGTTTTCCCATATAAGCTGATAGGGTGATACGCTGTAAATCTCTCCGCCATGACGAAAGCGTGCCTTTTTGTCTATACTATATTCATAATACTTAAACTCAATCTGATAGTTAGAGAATATCGCCTCGTGAATAATGTTTATGTTGTAATAAATGTGCTCGTTAAAGGTCTTTGTACGGTTGGCAACATACACATTTCTTCTCAGTCCCTTGGCCTTATACTTTGATGTCAAGGTCTGAAGCTTGTTAATAAGTTCATCAGACTTCTTTTTTGTCAAAACAACTGATGACGCAACCGCATCAACAAGCACATAAAGCTCCTCGTCCTGAAAGGTTCTTGATGCCACATAATAAGCATTTGCGTGACCTTTTCTTTCAGCGATAATATCAAGGCCGCTCTCCTGCAAGGAGGTTATGTCATCATATATTGTTTTTCTCTCTGCTTTTATGCCGTAGTTCTCAAGCTTTGCAATAAGATCCTTTCCTGTCAGATAATGGTCCTCGTCAGTTTCGTTGAGCAAAATTTTTTCCATAATCAAAAGCTTTAGCTTCTGCCTTGAAAAACCTCCGTTTGAAATAAGATTAAAATTCTTTTCCATATCCTTTACTTCCCTTTACAAAAATGTATTTAGCTTTTTGTAATATCTCCGTTCTTTTCTCTCTTTAAGTCAGACACCTTAACCTTTGTTCCGTCAGGTCTCAAAATCTCGGTATGCTCTAACTGCTGAGTGAGATTTCTTACATATCCCCGACGATACTCATTTCTCAATCTCTTTTGCTCATCTAGCTCGTCCTCTGTCAGCGGTCTTTGCTTTGACAGTCTGTAAAGCTGTGAGATTCTGTCCAGCTTTTCTTTTTCCATTGCCTGTTCCTTTCAAAACTCGAATTTTATATATTCTAGCATAGCTTTTTTCAAAAATCAATAGTTTTATAAATAATTGTCCAAAAAATTTCCCTACAAATATTATTTTTAAAAATGGTATTGACAAAATTTAGAATAGGATATATCATAAAACTTGTAAAAGAACATTTGTTCTATATAACAAGATACTCATAATTGACATTTAAGAAAGGACGGAAAAGTATGAAGAATTTATTCAGGGCTTATATCAAAACGGCTGACGCACTAAAAAAACAAATTGAATATCTTAACAAGAAAATCAAAGAGTCAAATGATGTTGATGAAAAAAAATCTCTTACAAAGCGGTCTGAAACTCTTTATTCTGAATATCTTGATGTTTTGTATAGTGCTAGAATGATTGAAAATTATTTCAAGCCGAAGGAAAATATTTCACGAAAGGAAGAAAGGAATCCAATTGACTAAATGAAAAAATACACAAATAAAAGAGTACCTCTTGAATATCTTTATTGCGAGAAGAAGGTAAAAACAGGCGAATATGCCTCAACATCAAACAGGGAAATAATCAAGTTTTTGCGTGAGATTATAAATGATGATTTGACAAAAACCCAGAAACAATATATTATTATGTATTATATGAATAATATGAAAATCCACGAGATAGCCTTACAGTTCGGCGTGAATAAGTCTACTGTTTCAAGAACTATCAATCGGGCTAAAAAACGGATTTATGAACGGTTAAAATACACAAATTTCAGGAGCTTTATTGATGATGAGGACACCGATTTATGATTTCCTAACTGAATATAAAATCAAAAAAACTGCCAGATTTCATATGCCGGGGCATAAGGGCAGAGGTCCTATCGAACTGAGCGATATCACGCCATATGATATTACGGAAATAACGAATGCTGACTTTTTGTTCGACTCATCGGATTCGGGCATTATAAGCGAAAGCGAGAAAAATGCATCTTCGCTTTTTAATTCGGCGTTGACTGTCTATTCAACTGAAGGCTCAACACTTGCAATAAAAACAATGCTTTTTCTTATTACTAAGGGAAAAAATCGAAAAGTTCTTGCAGCCAGAAATGTTCATAAGGCTTTTATAAATGCCTGTGCGTTGATCGACATTGATGTTGACTGGCTTTATCCTGAGCAGTCGCTCAAATCAATCTGTACAATGAAGCTATCGGTTTCCGACTTAGAAAAAGCTTTATCAGCTTATAAAAAGGACGAGCTTCCGAGTGCTGTATACATTACAACTCCCGACTATCTTGGAAATATGCTTGATGTGAAAGGCTTGTCCGGTGTTTGTAAAAAATATGATATTCCCCTTCTTGTTGATAATGCTCACGGAGCGTATCTGAACTTTTTGAAGGACAATCTTCACCCTTTGAATCTCGGAGCTGATATGTGCTGTGATTCAGCTCATAAAACGCTTCCCTGCCTTACGGGAGGAGCATATCTGCATATATCAAACCACGCCAAAAACGAGTTTAAAAACAGAGCTGATGTCAAAGAAGCAACACAGATTTTTGCAACTACATCGCCATCGTATCTGATTTTAGAATCTCTTGATCTATGCAACAGAATTATAAGCGATAAGGAATATAAAGACAAGCTTAATAAAATATGCATAAGAGTAAAAAAGCTTAAAGCTGAAATAATGGCACTTGGCTTTGATGTTATCAACAGTCCTGATACCGAACCGCTCAAGCTTGTTTTGCTTACAAAAAACCTTGGTATAGACGGCAAAGAGCTTCTCTCTACCCTTGAAAAGCGAGGAATATTCTGTGAGTATGCGGATATATCAGCCGTAGTTTTAATGATTTCACCTGAGAACAACGAAGATGACTTTAATGCACTTTTGTTGGCATTAAAGGAAATAAAATCTGCTACTGAAACCACTGTTACTGATCGTATCGGTGATGAAGATATTTTTATTCAAAGAACTGAAAGAAAGCTGTCAATCAGAGAAGCGTTATTCTCAAAGGCAGAAACAGTTCCCATTGACAAGGCTCTGGGAAGAATATGTGCATTACCTGTATCAATTTGCCCGCCTTGTATTCCGTTGGTAATAAGCGGTGAGGTTTTTGATCAAAACACTATAAATTTGCTTAAAAGGTATAGCATTTTTTCTGTGAATGTGGTACAATGTGATTAAAGATGTTATTATCTTTAAGCCTGTGTGCTTTTAGTAAGGGTAATTCGTTATGGATAGTTTTTCATTCTATGAAAATGATATATTAAAGAACACAATACGCTCAATGGTTGTCAAGGGCAGAGTTGTTAATTCTTTTCTTATTTACGGCGAAAAGGGATTGGGTAAAAAGACTGCCGCTGATTATATTGCAGCTTCGCTTCTATGTGAGGAAGAAAACGGCGTTCCCTGCGGCAAGTGTAAATCCTGCAAAATGATTTTGCATAAAACACACCCTGATGTTATTTATGCAAGCCCGAGCGGAAAAATCGGAAATTACAAAATAGATACTCTGCGTGAGATTGTTGAAAACGCCTCTGTTATGCCGAATGAGGGAAAGTTCAAAATATATATCATTGCGGATATGGACAACACTCTTGTTCCTGCACAAAACGCACTTCTGAAGCTTATTGAAGAGCCGCCCGACCACTGTGTTATCATACTGACTGCTCAGTCACGATCTTCGCTTCTGCCTACGATTATTTCAAGAGTGGTATCGCTCTCGGTTAATGAAGTAAACAAGGCATCTTGTGAAAAGGCTCTCCTGCAATACGGATATAATACAGAGGATATAAGAAAGTCTATTGAAACGCTGGGCGGAAACATCGGAAAATGCAAAAGCTACTTAGACGGTGAGGATATCGTTGACGCTGTAACAATAACCAAAAACATTACAGATGCAATTATTTCCTCTGATGAATATTTAATGCTTAAAGAATTCAGCGAGCTTACAGGTGCAAAAACTATGACCTTGCAGGTTTTAAGGCTTTTATGCGAGGTTGTAAGAGACGCAATGTCAGTGAGTGCAGACTGTGATGAAAAAATACTTATCAGCACATATAAAAACGGTGCTGTAAAACTTGCAGAACATATATCAAAAACTAAGGCGAGAAAAATATATCTTGTTATCACCAAATATATTGAAAGGATAAATTCAAACGGAAATCTCACTCTTGCGCTGAACGCTATATGCTCTGAAATAAAAGAGATTTTATAAGGATTTTCTAATAATGGAGGATTAAAATGGCTGAAATAATAGGTGTTCGCTTTAAGAGCGTAGGAAAAATATATTACTTTTCCCCTAAGGGAGCTAAAATCAATGCCGGAGAAAAGGTAATAGTTGAAACCTCGCGAGGGGTTGAGTGCGGAGAGGTTGTTTTGGGCAACAAGATGATAAACGACAAGGACCTCACTATACCGCTAAAGGACATAATTCGTGTTGCAACTAAAAGAGACCTCGATAAAATAGAACAGAATAAAAGGAATGAAAAAGAAGCATTTAAAATCTGTGAAGAAAAAATTGCTAAGCACAAACTTAATATGAATCTTGTTGATGTAGAATGTACATTTGATAACAACAAACTGCTTTTCTATTTCACATCTGAAAACAGAGTTGATTTCAGAGAGCTTGTGAAAGATTTAGCATCAGTTTTCAGAACAAGAATTGAGCTCAGACAAATAGGCGTCCGTGACGAGGCTAAAATGCTCGGAGGACTTGGAATCTGTGGAAGACCGTTTTGCTGTAAATCTTTCTTGGGTGACTTTCAGCCTGTATCTATCAAAATGGCCAAGGATCAGAACTTGTCTTTGAATCCTGCTAAGATTTCGGGAACCTGCGGAAGACTTATGTGTTGCTTAAAATACGAGCAGGACGGTTATGAGTATCTAAATAAGGGACTTCCGAAAATCGGAGCATTTGTAGAAACTCCCGATGAAAAAGGAAATGTTGTTGACATAAATATTCTTACAGGCAAAATAAGAGTAAAAAATTCAGACACAGAGGCTGTAAACACTTATACAAAAGATGAGATCAAGGTTATAAAAGACGGGAGCAGCAAAATCAATCAGGAAGAATTGAAAGAACTAAAAATTCTTGAAGATAAATAAAACTCACTTTGTGACAAACTAAAAGCACCTAACCAATTTTGGATAGGTGCTTTTCTATTTACTGTATTTACCTAATCATCATAAACAGATTCTGATTCCCACGACAAGATTTTTCCTGTTTCACTGTCTATTTCAAAATCATATTCCATTTCATTGTAAACTATAGAGCCTTCATAAATCTGTCTGCCGTCGTCGTATTCATAATGAATACGAATATCTTTTTCGGTAGCCCCATTTACCTTACTCAATGCTGTTTTCTTTGCGTCCTCTAAAGACACGCCCGCTTTACTTTGTGCCGCTGAACCGAAATCATTGTCTATATCTGTATCCTTGCTTCTAATACTTCCGTCCTGAGCCGAAATTTCATATTCGTATTCTTTATTGCCTACATAGAAATCGACCTCATACACAGATATGCCGTCATCAATTGTCTGTTTTATTCTCATTCCTGTAATATCAGATTCAGATACATCTGCGTCTTTTAACGCTATACTTTTTGCGTTGTCTTCAGAAATTGAAGTATTTGTATTCTGCGAAGTTGTTATGCTGTCAGACTGCTCTGTACTGCTTGTATCAGCAATACTTTCCGACAGCTGAGTAGCGTCACGATCTAAATCAGACGAAGTTGTAATTTTTCCCTCGCACCCTGAAATAATTGCCATTATTGACATCAGTGCGGCTGTTATAAGAATTTTTGTTTTCATTGTTCTGACCTCCGTAAAATTAAGTTGTTTTTATTGTATCAATATATTTTTAACGTATTTATAATATTTTATGTACTATTTATTATTTTATCTATATTTTCTTAGTAAATGCAAAAATCCGGCACCGTTATCGATGCCGGTATGTTATTTGACTTTAAACATTAACCAATATTTTGATAAGTAAAAACAATTTGCGATATGATATATTCTATTTAAGTTCTGTTTACTCCGCCCAATCCGAACGAAATCGATAACGCACTGTTTACGGCGGACATTGAGCTTGTATCAAGTTCTCCCATTCTCTCTTTAAGGCGAGTTTTATCTATAGTTCTTATCTGCTCTAACAAAACTACCGAGTTTTTGGCAAGACCGCAGCTTGAAGCGTTTACTGCAATATGAGTTGGCAGCTTAGCCTTATCCATCTTGCTTGTTATCGCCGC
>CANQJW010000048.1 GCA_947624345.1 uncultured Clostridia bacterium
AAATAGGGCGTAGTATGCTTATGGGCGTACTGCGCCTTTTTGTGTTGTTTGTAATTTTAAATTACATAGATTATTATAAAAAAAGAAAGGTGGTTTCTAGTATGAAACTTAAAAGAATTTTGTCATTGCTGGCGTCTGCGGCAATGGCGGTAACAGCAATCACTGGTGCAATGACCGCTTCGGCAAGTGAAGTTGCTAACGGCACTTGTGGAGATTTAACATGGACGCTTGATTCAGAAGGTGTGCTTACGCTATCAGGCGAGGGCGAAATGGCTACGCCTGAGATTCCAGAGACTTCTTATGACTATCCAACAGATGATTATTCGGATATATATTCATATAAAGAATATAAAGATAATATCAAAGAAGTAGTAATTCAAGAAGGAGTAACATCGGTAGGATTTGGTGCGTTTTATCAATTTCCAAACCTAGAAACTGTTGTTTTACCATCAACAATAACAGAATTTAGTTCAGTTAGAGGTGACGGAGAATCAAATCCTGAAAATTTTGCTTTTGCACAGTGTACAAAGCTTAAAAATCTTACATTAACTGAGGGTATGACAGCTTTAGGAGGTCGCACATTTGAAGGCTGCACCTCGCTTGAGAGTGTAAGAATTCCGTCAACACTTAGTGACATTATAAACTATGGTTCTAATAATTTTAGTGGAGACGGATGGGGACCAGGAACATTTGTTGATTGCACATCATTAAAAAATATAACACTACCGGAAGGATTAACTGTAATATCAGGAAGAGCGTTTGAAAATACAGCAGTTGAAAGTATAGTAATACCATCAACTATACGGGTTTGGGGTGAATATGTACAATTTGGCGTTGATGGAAAGTCAAATTTTGCATTTGTTAATTGCAAAAACCTGTCATCTGTAACATTTACAGAGGGACTAAAAAGCATTAAATATCATCCATTTTTAAATTGTCCATTAGTAAAAAAAGTAATTATCCCTGCTTCAGTAATTGATATTGCTTATGGTTTTACCACAAATGGTGATGCAAATATTTCATATTTTGAGGAAATAGCATTTGAAGATGGCTCTCAGCTAACTGAAATAGGGGCAAATGCATTTAGTCAATGTAAAAGGCTAAAATCACTAGAAATTCCAGAGAATGTTACTACTATCAATCAAAGTGCGTTTGGTGGTTGTACAGCAGAAAAAGTGTATTTATACTCAAGAACAGCAGATGCTTATAAAATACCAAAAGATGCAGCAGTATTCTGTTATTGGGATGCAGTGGCAAAGAGCCAGAGAGTTTGCAGTGATATAGAAGAAGAAATGTCAAAAACCTATAAGGAACTCAACACAGCGGTAAAAGAAGCAAATAAATACTCAGAAAAAGATTACACAGAAGAAAGCTACGGCGCTTTAAAGGCATTGCTTGATGAAGCAGCAAAGAAAGGCAAAACATCACACATTTTAGGAATGGAGTATCTGACAGCTGATATATATACTGCTATTGATGCATTAGTAGAGAAATCAGACGAGCCTTCAACCCCATCAGATCCGTCAGACCCAACAGACCCGTCCGAATCAGACCCGACAGACCCGTCAGACAGTTCTGACCCGACAACCCCAACAAAGCCGACAAGTCCGACAAGTCCAACAGGCGGAAATGTTAAAAAGACAACTTCACCGGCTCAAAAGGCTTCAGAGGCTAAGGCTGCCGCTGAAAAGGCAATAAAGCAGGCTAAAATCGTAAGCCTAACAGCAAAGGCTAAGGGCAAGAAGAAGATAACAGTATCTTGGAAGAAGGTTGCAAAGGCAGTAGGTTACGAGGTACAGGCGTCTACTAAGAAGAATTTCAAGAATAATGTAGTCAATAAGGCGACTGTCAAGAACAAGATTGTTTTCAAGAAGCTAAAGAGCAAGAAGAAATACTTTGTTCGCGTAAGGGCGTATGCAACTTACAAGGACGCAAAGGGCAAGACGCAGAAGGTGTATAGTAAGTGGTTCAAGAGTAAGAAGAAGGTAAAGGTGAAGTAAGCAAATACAAACTATATTAAAAAAAAGAACCTACACAGAAATGTATAGGTTCTTTTTGCTTGAAAATAAAAGCCAAGTATGGTACAATAACGATAATATAATAAATAATACTATGGCGGTGATTTTATGTATATAGACAAGCTTGAATATATGTCAGATATTATAAATAAGGAAATTGCAGACGGTAAGATTTCAGGGGCAAGCACAGCCGTTTTAAAAGACGGTGAGATAGTATTCAGAAAAGAATACGGTTATGCTGATATAGAAAAGGGCAAGAAAATGAAAGATGATACAATCTTCAGGCTTTTTTCTCTCACCAAGCCAATAACTGCGGTTGCTTCAATGATATTGTTTGAGAGAGGTCTAATAGATTTAGAGAATCCTGTTAAGAACTTTATCACCGAATATGAGAATATGAGCGTGATAAAGGACGGCAAGTATATTCCGGCAAAGAGCGATATTACTATCCATAATCTTTTAAATATGACAGCGGGAATGGTTTATGGCGGAGATTGGTGCGAGTCGTGCGCTGAAATGCAAAAGCTATTTGATGAATTGAAGATTCGTATGGCAAACGGCGAGGAATTTACAACTTTACAGATTGCCGGGCTTTTAGCAAAAAAACCGCTGATGTTCCACCCCGGTGAAAGCTGGACTTACGGAACATGTTCTGATGTTATGGGAGCTGTAATAGAAAAGGTAAGCGGTATGAAGTTTTCCGAATTTCTTAAGAAAGAGATTTTTGAGCCGCTAGGAATGGTTGATACGGGATTTTACATACCGGAAGATAAGTATGACAGGCTTGCTCAAATATATTATTATGATGAATCAAAGAAAAAGCCTGTGGTGTTCAATGATTTTCATTTGCTGCTGACCGATTATAAAAAGCCGCCTGCGTTTGAGTCGGGCGGAGCGGGACTTGTTTCAACACTTGATGATTACATTAAGTTTACAAGTATGTTGCTTAATAAGGGTGAATATAACGGAGTGAGAATCCTCGGCAGAAAAACTGTTGAGTATATGACGACAAATCAGATGACAGAGAATCAGAAGTATGCACTTTATTACGGAGCAACTAAGGGCTATGGATATGGAAACTATCTCAGGATTCTGACAGATAAAGCGGCTGCCGCTACTAATGCAAGTCTCGGGGAATACGGTTGGGACGGCTGGACAGGGGATTATGTTACCATTTCGCCTGAGGATAATATGATATTTTTATATTTTATCCAGCGTTGTGGAGCAGGTTGTAATGAAACAACAAGAAAGCTAAGACAGATAGTATATGGTGCTTTGAAGTAGTATAAAATAGCTTAAGTCAAGGGCTTAACAAATGACAAAAAGAATCGGAGAGGCTAGACACACTGTTAATTCAGTGTGGTAAAACATCTCCGATTTATTATTTATTTTATTCCGTAAAATCCTCTTGGATCAAAAAACAAGTTAATATGCGGAGTGAAAAATGTAAAAACAATAAATATTATCCAAACAAGTATAAGAATTAAAATTCCCGACAAGTTTTGGTTTTCATTTGACTTATAATTTTTCACAAAGTAAAGAGTAGAAATTAAAATACTGATATAGAAAATTAAAACATCAGGAATCATATAGTATTTGCCTATGATACCTGTATAATTGTAATAAAGAACTATAACGCTTAGTATGCCCAGCAATATAGATTTAGCTTTAATACAGAAAAAACCGCTGTGTATTTTGCCGATAAAAAAGTATTCAAATACAGCAAAAATTGCAAGAGGGAAAAATGTTAGCTTCAAATGTTCAAAAACACTTTCGTTTACGGGTGCTATTAAAGCAGTAATTGCACTATCGTTTGTCCATTCATATATAAAGTGCATAAGTGTTCCTACAATTGATGCAAAGAAGAATGAGACTATTTCAAATTTTTTTATTCTATTCATATTATCACCAATATATACTTATTCGGTAAATTAAGCTTATAGTACAAGTGATAATATATTTTTTGTTATAAAGCAAATCAGTATTCCTATACAAAGAGGAAGCAAAAATGATATTGCTGTATATTTTATGCTCTTAGTTTCTTTATAAATGGAAATCATTGTTGTAGAGCAGGGGAAATGGCAGAGTGAAAACAGCATTGTACATATTGCAGTAGTGACAGTCCAGCCGTTGGCTATAAGTAAATTGTGAAGCTGTGAAAGGCTTTCATATTCTGTAAGCGAGCCTTGTGAGAGATATGCCATAAGTATTATCGGGAAGACTATTTCGTTTGCCGGAAAGCCTAATATAAATGCGAGCAGTATTATGCCATCTAGCCCTATTAAAGCAGCAAAAGGATCAAGAAAGCTTGAAACTGAGTTTATTAAACTGTTATCACCGATATTGATGTTTGCAAAAATCCAGATGATCGCTCCTGCAGGAACAGATACCGTTACAGCTCGCCCTAAGACAAAAAGTGTTCTGTCCAGAATTGAGCGGATTATCACCTTACCTATCTGAGGTCGGCGATAAGGGGGAAGCTCAAGGGTGAAGTAGGTTGATTCTCCCTTTAAGATTGTTTTTGATAAAAAGCGTGAAGACAAAAGAGTTATGAAAACCCCCAGAACTATCACCAGTAAAAGAACAAGTGCACATAGAAATGAATTTCCAAATGAAGAACTGACTCCGCCAATAAGAAACATAGTGATAATTGCGATAAGTGTGGGGAAGCGTCCGTTACAGGGAACAAATGAATTTGTGAGCATTGCAATAATACGTTCTCTGGGTGATGATATTATTCTGCAACCGATAACTCCGCAGGCATTACAGCCAAAGCCCATACACATAGTGAGTGCGGCTTTTCCATCGGCGCCTGACTTTCTGAAGAATTTGTCTAAATTAAATGCAACTCTCGGAAGATATCCGAAGTCTTCTAACAGGGTGAATAGGGGAAAGAAAATTGCCATAGGCGGAAGCATTACCGAAACCACCCAAGTGACAGTTTTGTAAACCCCATCAACTAAAATACCGCTTAGCCAAGACGGCGAATTTATGTATTCAAAAAAAGAGGATATATGTATCTGTAAAAATCCAAAGAGCTTTGATAACATTTCTGATGGATAGTTTGCTCCTACTATTGTGAGCCAGAATATCCCTCCAAGAAGCAAAAGCATAATGGGGATTCCTGTAAGGCGTGAGGTGAATATTTTATCAAGAATCCTGTCACGCTTATCATAATGTGCTTTATTGAAAGACACGCATTTTTCAGCTATTTCTTCACTAGCGGAAACGAATTTTACCGTGCGTTCTTCTTCCGTTTTACAGTCGCTGAAATCAAGCCGTTTCAAGAATTTTTGTGGAGGCGATGAACAAACTTCTTCAATACTTTCTTTTAGCGTATCAAGACCTTTTTCACTTCTGGCGATAACGCTGACTACCTCGCACCCGAGATGTAATGACAGCTCATCAATATCTATTGTTATTCCTTTTTTCTCTGCCTCGTCCATAAGATTTATACACAAAATCACTCGGCTTGAAATGTTTATAATCTGCAAAGCAAGATTTAAGTTTCTCTCAAGACAGGTTGCGTCACATACAATAACAACAACGTCCGAATCCCCGCTTTCTATGTAATTTCTTGCAACCTCCTCTTCGGCAGAGCCTGCAAAAAGCGAGTATGTTCCCGGCAGGTCGACCAGCTCATAGGTTTTATCTTTATATGTATATTTTCCTACTGCGTTTGAAACGGTTTTTCCCGTCCAGTTGCCTGTGTGCTGATTAAGTCCCGTAAGAGCATTGAATATCGTAGACTTTCCTACATTAGGATTTCCAGCCAGTGCAATTGTTCTTTTATCGTTATTCATATTGTCAGGGCTTTGCGATGTATTTTGTGTTTTCTTTCCCGTCAATATAATCTCCTCCTTTGTGAACAATATATCTATGTAATAATATAAGTGCGTTAGGAATGTTTAACGCACTTTTATATTTTTATAATGTAATCTATCTAAATCTTTTCAACAAGGATTTTTTTCGTATCTACATCTCTTAGAGCAATAACTGCTCCTCTGATAAAATATGCAACGGGATCTCCGGCGGGGCTTTTTTGAAGAACCTCAATATATGTACCCTTTATTAGACCCATATCAAGCATTCTCCTTTTTATAAAATCAGAGGTTTCAATATTTTGCACCTTTGCTTTTTCCCCAACCGATAAATCCCACAAATAAACTGATTCGTTATTCATGTGTTTACCATTCTTTCTAAAACATTTAGTTAGGGCAAAATTCACCCATCATCTATCAGCGGATATGTTTAAATTGGTTTTAAAGCTTTCCGCCTCTGATAATATAATATGAAATTTGTTTCATAGCGTGAATGAAATAAAACATGAGGAGATTTGTGTTAAAATTAAAGCGGTCAAGCCATAATGACTTAACCGCCTGTGTAGCTTATATAAACGCTTCCTTAAAAGCATTTTTTATTGAGTATGTACCGACAATTTTCATATTGTATTTTGAGGTGTCCACATCCTTTAACGAGCTTTTTGGAACAATACATTTTTCAAAGCCAAACCTTTCTATCTCAGAAAGCCGTTGAGTGATGTGAGAAATACTTCTAAGCTCTCCGCCGAGACCGATTTCACCAAGAGCTATAACCTTGTCGGGTATAACCTTGTCGGTCAGACTTGAATAAAGAGCTAATGCTATTGACAAATCAGCGGCAGGCTCGTCAAGCCTTAAACCTCCTACAATATTCATAAACACATCGAGGTTGCCGAAATAAAATCCCAGACGCTTTTCCAAAACGGCTATTATTATAGACATTCTGTTGTAGTCAAATCCTGTTGAGGTTCGCCTGGGGGAAGCAAATCCGCTTTTGGCAACAAGAGCCTGAACCTCCGCCATAATCGGACGAGAGCCCTCCATAACGCAGGCAACGCAACACCCCGAAACGTCAACTGGCCGCCCAGATAAAAGCATCATAGACGGGTTGCCGACCTCGATAAGGCCTTTATCGGTCATCTCGAAAACGCCTATTTCATTTGTTGAGCCGTATCTGTTTTTCACTGCCCTTAAAATACGATATGACATATTTCTCTGGCCCTCAAAATACAAAACAGCATCAACTATATGTTCCATAACCTTAGGGCCTGCAATTGCACCGTCCTTATTGACATGACCTACTATGAAAAACGGAATTTCTTCAGATTTTGCGGTTCTCATAAAGAGGTTTGTGCATTCTCTGACCTGCGTTATGCTTCCCTGTGAAGAGGAAATAGACGATATATTCATAGTCTGAATTGAATCTATAATAACTATATCAGGCTTTTCTTTTTCAACTGCGTCGCATATGGCTTCTGCATCGGTATGGGCAAGCAGGTATAGGTTTTTACTCAGAGTGCTTAAACGCTCAGCACGCATTTTTATCTGTCGCATAGATTCCTCACCCGAAACATAAAGGACGGACTTATTCAAACAAAGAGTTTTACAGATTTGCAAAAGAATGGTTGACTTTCCTATTCCGGGCTCTCCGCCCAAAAGAACAAGAGAGCCTTTGACTAACCCTCCGCCTAAAACTCTGTCAAGTTCGGAAAGACCTGTGCTGTATCTTATCTCATCAAAGCTTCCGTCTATCATATTGATTGCTTTTATACCACCTGATATGTCTACTGTTTTTGATAAAGTCTTTCCGCCAGAGCTTACAACAGTGGCAGTTGTTTCTTCGAATGTGTTCCACTCACCACAGCTAGGACATTTTCCGTTCCACTTTGAACTTTCATATCCGCAGTTTGAGCAGACATAAACCTGTTTTAATTTTGCCATTTTGACCTCCGCATCACTACGATTTTTGTTTATTATATATTACATACTGTACAAAAATCTGTACAGTAATAACTAATTAGTATATAACTATAAATATATTATATTATTTTTTTATGTCTATTTCAATATCAGCGGTAAATATATTTAAATATATATTTGTAAATTTTCTTGATATGTGCTACAATAGATGTAATAAGATAAGTCAAAGGAAGTGTTATTATGCCTGCGTTATTTGGTCCTGCCGGAAATAGCGAAAGCTTTTTAAAAAAATATAAAAGCTCGGTTGATGTTCCGCAGTTTGTAAAAGAGTTGGGAATAGACGCATATGAATATCAGTGCGGAAGGGGTGTAAGAGTTTCAGATGAAACAGCTTTTGCACTTCATGAAAATGCGGAAAAATTTGGAGTTAAGCTATCTCTTCACGCACCGTATTTTATATCTCTTTCAAGCATTGAGAAGGAAAAGCGTGACAATAGTATTAACTTCATACTTCAAAGTGCAGATGCGGCATCTAGAATCGGCGCTGATAGAATTGTAATCCACGCTGGTTCGTGTGCTAAAATAACACGCGAGGAGGCGTTAGAGCTTGCTAAAGATACGCTTGTTCGTGCAAGAGCTAAGGTAGTATCAAGGGGCTTGGGCAATACACATTTTTGTCCTGAAACAATGGGTAAAGTAAATCAGCTTGGAAATTTAGAAGAGGTATTGGAGCTTTGCGCTTTAGATGAAACCTTTATTCCGTGCATAGACTTTGGTCATCTCAATGCAAGAACATTTGGAGGCATAAAGGGAAAAGTTGAATATGAGGAAATCCTTGATAAAATCGAGAATAAGCTTGGCAGTGATAGGGTTAAGATGTTCCACAGCCATTTTTCAAAGATAATGTATACACAGCCGGGCGGAGAGAAAAAGCATCTCACGTTTGAGGACGATACATACGGTCCCAAGTTTGAGCCGCTTATGGAGCTTATTGCTAAGAAGAATTTATCTCCGATATTTATCTGCGAAAGTGCTGGAACTCAGGCAGAGGATGCGCTGGCTATGAAGCAATATTATAAATCTGTATTATAAGTAAGGATGATTGTTATGAAAAAAGTTTTAGTTATACACGGTCCTAATCTGAATCTTCTGGGGGAGAGAGAGCCGGAAATTTACGGAACAGATACTTTTGATAGCATAAATGACGAGATTATGCAAAACGCAAAAGAGAGAAACCTTGATTGTGAGATTTTTCAGTCAAATCACGAGGGAGCGATAATTGATAAGCTTCACGAGGCAAGAAAAGAATTTGATGGAGTTGTTCTCAATGCGGGTGCATATACTCACTATAGCTATGCAATAAGAGATGCGATCTCTGCAATAAAAATTCCTGTTGTTGAGGTTCATTTAAGCGATATTAATGACAGAGAGGGATTCAGGGCTACTTCTGTTATACAAGAAGTTTGTATAGCACAGATTTCCGGCTTTGGAAAGAAAAGCTACTTTTTAGGTCTTGATGAGTTGAAAGCGTTTTTTGAAAAGGAAGATTAATTTGACTAATATTGAAAAACTTCAGGCTAGAATCGGGGAGTTCTGCGACTGTGCGATAATAACATCAAGCGTGAACAGGCGTTATTTTACTGATATGAAATCGTCTGCGGGAACGGTTTTGGTCTTCTCTGATGCTGCATACTTGATAATTGATTTCAGATATATAGAAAAGGCAAGGGAAAAGGTAACTGATTGTGAGGTGATCGAACAGCAAAGGCTGTTTCATCAGATAAACGGTCTTTTGAAAAAGCACGGTGTTAAAACTATAGCTATAGAAAGCGACTATTTAACGGTCAGTGAGCTGATTGATTTTAAGGCAAATCTAAAGGGTAAAATAAAGGCTGATAAGGAACTCAGCCGACTTATAACAAGTCTGCGGACGGTTAAAGATGATGATGAGATTTTGAAAATCAAAAAGGCTCAAGAAATAGCAGAATTAGCTTTTGATGAGATTTTAAAATTCATTGAGGTCGGCAAAACTGAGCGTGAGGTTGCACTCAGGCTTGACAGTCTTATGTTTGAACAGGGCGCAGAGGCTCTGTCGTTTGAAACTATTGTGCTGTCGGGTAAGAATACTTCAATGCCACACGGAGTTCCGACAAATAAAAAGATTGAATATGGCGATTTTGTTCTTATGGATTTCGGTGCGGTTTATGACGGCTATCACAGTGATATGACAAGAACGGTTTGTATTGGAAACCCTACTGATAAGCAGAAAAGGATTTATGATATAGTTTTAAATGCACAGAAAGAAAGTTTGAAGATAGCCAGAGCAGGTATAAGCGGAAGTCAGCTTGACAGTGCGGCACGAAGTATAATAATAGGCGAGGGATATGGAAAATGCTTCGGACACTCTCTAGGTCACGGTGTGGGACTTGAAATACACGAATATCCGAATGCTTCACCTAATTTTGATTATGGATTGTTAGAAAATTCGGTTGTGACGATTGAACCCGGAATTTATATCGAGGGCGAGTTCGGAGTGAGAATTGAGGACTTTGTTCTGCTGAAAGAGGGCGGATGTGAGAATCTGACAAAAGCCCCAAAAGAACTTATTATACTATAATTTAATTTTTATATTTGCAAAAAAAAATAAGCCCAAAAAGGTTACATCTTTTTACAACAGAATTTTTCAAAAAATTTCTCCCAACCCCTTGACACCCCCCTCAAAATATGTTATATTATAAATACCAAGTTAAAGGAGGAACTACTATGTACAACGCAAATTACCCAGTATTTGTAAACGGGGGGGGGGCGTTGTACCCTCGATTCAATGTAATGCGCTAGGTATCTCCATTTTTAAAAAGTTAAATATTGTAAATAGGACGTAGTATGCATAGGCGTACTGCGCCTTTTTGTGTTGATGTAATTGCAAATTACATAGATATTATTAAAAAAGAAAGGTGGTTTCTAGTATGAAACTTAAAAAACTTTTGTCATTGCTGGCGTCTGCGGCAATGGTGGTAACAGCGCTTACTGGTGCTATGAGTGTGTCGGCTGAAACTGATTCTGGTAAATGCGGTGAAAATGCGACTTGGAGTTTTGATAATAAAACAGGAATTCTCACTATTTCAGGAACGGGAGATATGTATACAAATTATGTTCCTTGCGAGCAGTGGGAATATTATCAATACAAAGATGAGATAACAGAGGTTGTTGTTAAAGAAGGTATAACATCTATAGGTGATAGTGCTTTTGGACCGTTTGACAATGGATTTACACTATACCGTAATCCACCAATCTATTCAAAATTGACTAAACTTTCATTACTTTCATCAGTAAAAAGCATAGGAAAGTATGCATTCTATAAAACAGCATTAACAAGTGTTACATTACCAGAAGGTCTTGAAACAATTGGAGATGCAGCATTTGCTTATACATCATTATCAGGAGATTTGAATTTACCTAAATCATTAAATAAAATTGGCGAGTATGCATTTTATAACACAAATATATCAGAAGTCAATTTAAATGAAGGAATGATTTTAAGAGGCTGTGCATTTTGTGATTGTGATTCATTGATAGAAGTGACTATTCCTAGTAATATTGATTTTTATCAAACAACTACCTCAAACGCAGGACGCCCAAATTGTGGTTTTGCAGATTGTGATTTACTTGAAAAAGTGATAATACAAGGTGGGGGTACGGTTGGCTACGGAGTAAATAGTGTTAAGAAAAATGGTCTTGGAGAAGATTTGTTTGGCTATTGTACATCGCTAAAAGAAATAATAATAGATTGTGATAATATTGAATATGTAGCTCCAGTAGTATGGCTTACAGATGAACAACAGGAATCAGGAACATTTTGGCTTGGAAACAATCCAACATTTTATATTTACAAGGGGAGCACGACGGAGCAAACCCTAAAAGACGCTGGTTATTTGACAGAAGAAAATACTGTATACATAGCAGATTTTTCTGCTCTTGAAACTGCTATTTCTGAGGCGGAGGGAATAGAGACAGAGAAGTATACAGAGGAAAGTGTTTCTGTGTTCACGCAAGCATTAGAAGCAGGAAAAGCTGTTTTAGAGGATTTGACTTCCACGCAGGAAGAGGTTGACAGCGCAGTAAAGGCAATAAATGATGCTAAAAACGCGCTTGAGGAAAAGAAGGACGACCCATCAGACCCGTCGGAATCAGACCCATCAACCCCGTCAGACAGCTCTGACCCGACAACTCCAACAAAGCCGACAAGTCCGACAAGTCCAACAGGCGTAAATGTTAAAAAGACAACTTCACCGGCTCAAAAGGCTTCGCAAGCTAAGGCTGCCGCTGAAAAGGCAATAAAGCAGGCAAAAATTACAAACCTTACAGCAAAAGCTAAGGGCAAGAAGAAGATAACTGTTTCTTGGAAGAAGGTTTCAAAGGCGGTAGGCTATGAGGTACAGGCATCCACTAAGAAGAATTTCAAGAAGAACGTAGTCAATAAGGCGACTGTCAAGAACAAGGTTGTTTTTAAGAAGCTAAAGAGCAAGAAGAAATACTTTGTTCGGGTAAGGGCATATGTGACTTACAAAGACGCAAAGGGCAAGACGCAGAAGGTGTATAGTAAGTGGGTTAAGAGTAAGAAGAAGGTAAAGGTGAAATAATTACAAAAAGGGCGTTCAGGTCAATAATACGACCTGAACGCTTTTGTCTTGTATATTTAATTGTCAATTATTTTTGTATGTGTTGGTTAGTGATAGTTTGAGTCCATAAAGTTCAGTAAATTTGGCAAAAAATATGTACCACTAACGCGTGACAAAAATAAAAGTCCACGCACTAAATTAGTACGCGGACTGGATGCAACGTCACCGTTGCCTCGGCGGTCTTGCCTCTTGCTTCTTGCCT
>CANQJW010000049.1 GCA_947624345.1 uncultured Clostridia bacterium
AAAGCCAAAGGCAAGAAGAAGATAACAGTATCTTGGAAGAAGGTTGCAAAGGCAGTAGGCTACGAGGTACAGGCGTCCACTAAGAAGAAATTCAAGAAGAACGTAATCAGTAAGGCGACTACCAAGAACAAGGTTGTTTTCAAGAAGCTAAAGAGCAAGAAGAAATACTTTGTAAGAGTAAGAGCTTATAAAACTTACAAGGACGCAAAGGGCAAGACGCAGAAGGTGTATAGCAAGTGGTTTAAGAGTAAGAAGAAGGTAAAGGTTAAGTAAGCATAAAAAGGGCGTTCAGGTCAATAATACGACCTGAACGCTTTTGGCTTGTATATTTAATTGTCCATTGTCAATTATCAATTGATAAGCCTGCCGTTGTGCTAACCTAAACATTTTACAAATTTCCCAAAGGCAGAGTGCCACCGCCGGCTCGGCGGTCTTGCCTCTTGCTTCTAACCTCTAGCCTCTAGTAGACTAATTCACTGCTATAATTCTAATAACGATAGAATAAACCAGAGTTGCGATATAAATAAGTATCATAGGGTTCAAAAATATCTCAAGCTGCTTTTTTCGCGGGGGGAGTACCGAGCATTCATTCTCAGTTTCTGATTTAAGACTTAAAAGTTGTCTGGATTTTAATACAAGTATTGTGATTCCGCTGAGAACAATAGCATAGACAAGGAAGTTATATATTATTACTATCACTGTTGAATTGACGCTCGCATTGATGTTTAAAAGGCAGGGGAGCAGATTGTTGAGCGAGTGCATTATAATAGACGGCACTATGGAATTTGCTTTTGTATCGACGATAGCGAAGATAAGTCCGATTCCAAAAGCGCCAACGGCTTGCGGAATGTTCTTGTGCATAAGAGCAAATAACATTGCAGATAAAACTATTGCACCCTTTTTGCTGAACGGTGTGATAGTCCTTAATATCAGTCCACGGAATACTATCTCCTCGGCTAGAGGCGCGATAACAACAAGGTATAGTATTGTCAGAATTATAGCCGATGCAGACGCTTTGTCTACAGAAAAATCAGCACTGGGAATAGTTGTTCCACTTTCCTTAAAGAGCCTCGTGATGACCGATGTAATTGATGTAAGTATTGTATTTACCAAAAGCCCGATCGGATAAGCTAAAAGTCCAAGTTGGGCGCTTTTCTTGTCTACCTTAACCGCTCTTAGCACCCTTATTCCCATTAAATGAGCAGTTATTACTACAAATACGAGCGACAGCCCGATAACAAAACAGGAGAAAAACATCTGAAACGCCGATGAAGTTATATAATCGCTATTATCTTGTAAAAATTCATTCAAAACCGTAGCGTTAAAATTCAGACTATGTGTTGATAAAGCGTAATATGCATAGACAAAAATCTGTCTTGTGATAGTCTGAAATATCAAATCGTATAGTAAAAAGAGAACGCCAAGTTTTGTCACATTGTTTCTTAAAAAGCGTTTCTCATTAAGTTGAGCATGTTCAAGCTCAAAAGAAGTAAATTCGTTCATTTATGATCAGACCTCATTTGGTAGTAGTTTTATATTTGTTATTTAGATAATAGTATATCATATTAATTTTATTTTGCAACCTGTTTACTTCTAGTAGCAGGTAATCTCACCACAATTTACACCTTTTAAAAATCAAGTATCAGGACAAAATATTTTTATGAATATAAATTTGGAGGTAAGGAAGTGGCAAAAGAATCACTAAAGATATGGACAATTTTTATATTCGGTTGCTTTGCATATGGAATGACCGAGCTTTTATCTAGAGGACACACACATATATCAATGGGACTTCTTGGCGGAGTTTGTATGATTTTCATAAACATTCTGAACGACAAAAGAGTATCTGGTCTGGGACTGTTACCTGCTTGTTTTATTTCAGCGATATTCATAACTGTTATGGAATTTGCAACGGGTGAAATACTTAACATTTGGCTAAGGCTTGGCGTGTGGGATTATTCAAATATGCCTATGAATTTAAGAGGACAAATATGTCTTCCGTTTTCGATTTTGTGGATAATTATGTCAGGATTAGGATTTTTGCTTGATAATTTCATAAGGCTTAAAATTTTTCAAGATGAAGCAGTGCCGATTATTAGCAGAAAAATCGGTTCAAGGGCTTGACGTCTTTTTATTATTATGGTAAAATAATTTCAAGAATTGATATTTACGGCGTTGAAGGAATTATCCGTGTTCAGATTTTTCACAGAGAGAAAACATTACGCTGAAAGTTTTCAAAAATCTCTACGGTGGCTGCCCTGAGCCTTGCGGAAAACCGCAACGTATTTCTGCGTTAAAGATATAAAGCGGCTGAAAGTTGATTTTCAGCAATTTGGGTGGTACCGCGGAAATTTACTTCGTCCCTTTTTGGGGTGAAGTTTTTTTAGTTTATATCATCAGTAAAGGAAGCATAATTATGAAATGGACAGGACTTAACGAGCTTAGAGAATCATACTTGAAATTTTTTGAAAGCAAAGGACATCTTAGGGTAAAGAGCTTTCCTCTTGTACCTCAGAATGATAACAGCCTGCTTCTTATCAATGCAGGAATGGCACCGTTGAAGCCTTATTTCACAGGTCAGGACGAACCTCCTTGTGTGAGAATGACTGACTGTCAGAAGTGTATAAGAACGGGCGATATTGAAAATGTCGGAAAGACAGCTCGCCACGGAACTTTCTTTGAAATGCTTGGTAACTGGTCATTCGGCGAGTATTTTAAAGAGGAAGCTATCGAGTGGGCGTGGGAATACTGCACTAAGGTTCTGGAGATCCCTGTTGACAGGCTTTATGTTTCAGTATATGAAGAAGATGACGAAGCTCTGGAAATCTGGAACAAGAAAATAGGACTTCCAAAAGAAAAGATTTTCAAAATGGGAAAAGAGGACAACTTCTGGGAAGCAGGAATTGACGGCCCGTGCGGCCCGTGCTCTGAGATATACTATGACAGGGGCGAGGAATACGGCTGCGGAAAGCCTGATTGTACAGTAGGCTGTGACTGCGACAGATATATGGAGTTTTGGAATCTTGTGTTCACACAGTTTGAAAGACACGAGGACGGAACATATACCCCGCTCAAGCAGAAGAATATCGACACAGGAATGGGACTTGAGCGTCTTGCTGCAATGATGCAGAATGTAGATTCTATTTTTGATGTTGATACAATCAAGGCAGTAAGAGATAAGGTCTGCGAAATAGCAAGCTGTGAATACGGCAAGGATAACAAAAAGGATATTTCTATCCGTGTTATTACCGACCATATACGCTCAGTTGTGTTTATGGCGTCTGACGGTGTTCTTCCTTCAAATGAGGGAAGAGGATATGTTATGCGTAGGCTTTTAAGACGTGCTGTTCGCCACGGAAAGCTGCTTGGCATAAACGGAAGATTTATAAAAGATATTATTAAAACTGTTGTGGATTCTTCTAAATGCGAGTATGAGGAGCTGGAGGAGAAATACGATTATATTTCAAAGCTGTTAGAAAATGAGGAAAAGAACTTTAACGAAACGATAGACAGAGGAATGTCTATATTAGACGAGTATATAAAAGATATGACTGAAAACGGCAATACTGTACTTGACGGAAAGTCTTGCTTTACACTTTCTGATACCTATGGTTTCCCGATTGATCTTACAAAGGAGATTTTAGAGGAAAAGGGATTCACCTGTGACGAAAACGGTTTTGCAGAATGTATGAACGAGCAGAAGGAAAGAGCCAGAAAGGCAAGAGGCGGCTCAAAATATATGGGCGCTGAGGATACTATTTTCCAGACGATTGATAAAACCTATCATACTGAGTTTGTCGGCTATGATATTAACGAATTGACGGCAGTGATTGACTATCTGGCAACAGATGACGAGCTTGTAGAGAATATCGGCTGCGGCGATGAGGCTTATGTTATTTGTGCTAAAACCCCGTTTTATGCCGAGAGCGGAGGTCAGATAGGCGATATAGGAACTATCACTACCAAAACCGGTAAAGCTGAGGTTCTTGACACTCAAAAGGTTGTGGGCGGTAAGTTTGCTCATAAGATAAAAGTAGTTGAGGGAGCATTGTCAGCGGGTCAGGAGGCTGAGTTTAAGATCGATGTATCAAACAGAATGTCTGTGATGAGAAACCATTCCTGTGCACATTTACTTCAGGCGGCACTCAGGCAGGTTCTGGGCGACCATGTTCATCAGTCAGGACAGCTTGTTGACGCTGATAGGGTGAGATTTGACTTCTCGCATTTTGAAGCAATGACTTTTGATGAGCTTAATGAGGTTGAGCGTATTGTAAATGAAAAGATTTTTGACGCTATGGATATAAAGGTAGAGGAAATGCCTATTGACGAAGCTAAAAAGCTTGGTGCTATGGCACTGTTCGGAGAGAAGTACGGCGATGTTGTAAGGGTAGTGAGCATGGACGATTTTTCAGTTGAGTTCTGCGGCGGAACACATTTGTCGAACACCTCGCAAATCGGAATGTTTAAGATACTTTCAGAAAATTCAGTTGCGGCAGGAGTACGAAGAATAGAAGGTGTAACTGGTAAAGGACTTTATAAACATATAAGTAATATGAATACTCTTTTAACTGAAGCGGCGGCGGCATTGAAAATAAAAACTCCGTCTGAACTGGTTGAGAGGTCGCATTCTTTAAACAATAAGGTCAAGGATTACGAAAAAGAAATATCAAGGCTTAAATCGAAAATAATTGAATCTGAGATGGAAAAAATGCTTGAAAACTGGAAGTCTGTTTGCGGAGTTAAGCTTATGGCAACCTACTTTGCAAACGCCACTGCTGATACCCTAAGAGGCTTTGGAGATAGGGTAAAGTCATTTGACGAACCAATAATAGCGGTATTTGTAGGAACGGGAAGCGAAAAGGGACAGTTCTTGGCAGTATGCTCTAAGAAGGCATTAGAGATGGGTGCCCATGCAGGAAAACTCATTCAAAAGGTTGCGGCTATAACAGGAGGTAAGGGCGGAGGCCGTCCTGATATGGCTATGGCAGGAATAGGCGATAAGTTCAAGATAGACGAGGCTCTGTCAAAGGTATCTGATTTTGTTACAGAGATGCTCGGCGGAAAGGAAGAATAAGATGAATGATTGTTTGTTTTGTAAAATAATTAAGGGAGAAATCCCAAGTACAAAGATTTATGAGGATGATTATGTTTACGCATTCAAGGATATTGAACCGATGGCACCAGTACATTATCTGGTTATCCCGAAGGCGCATATTGAAAGTGCCGCAGAAATCACTCCTGAAAATTCAGCGGTTATTGCTCATATCTACGAGGTTATTGCTAAGATTGCAAAGGAAGAAGGCCTTGACGACGGTTTCAGAGTTGTAAATAACTGCGGAGAAATTGCAGGTCAGACGGTATTTCATATTCATTTTCATCTTTTGGCAGGAAGAAAACTGGAGTGGCCTGCGGGTTAATGTCAGCTGATTCTTTAGAGTTGATTAAGTAAAGATTCCAATAAGGAATGGTTATTAGCGTGAAAAATACTTTATCACGCACGTTTTTGAGCCTTTGCCGCAAAAGTATGGGGCAATTCCGGCATAGCCGGAACCGGCTCAAATTCCGAAGAAAGGTGGCCTTTGCTATTCAAAGGCGGTGATTATTATGAGGCGAAAAATGGCGTGGATAGGTTTTTCTTATCTTTTCGGACTGTTTCTCGCCTCATTTTTTAATATAAAACAAAATGTAATAATTGCAGTTTCAATCTTTATCATAACAGTTATATTGTTTTTAGCGTTTAAGAAAAGGTCGTTGATACTGATTGTATCTATTCCTGTTTTGATAGCGGTATGCTCAAATATTACATATACAAAGCTTGTCTATAATAAAATAATTTCATATACTGACAAAAGCGTTGGCTTTTCTGGCAAAATAGTTGATATAAACGAGCAGCCGTCCGATAAGGTTTTGCTTACTTTAAAGGGAAGAATAAATGGCAAAACTAATGCTAAAATCATAGTTTACACCGATATGGTCGAAATGGATTATGACGATAAAATCAGTCTCACCGGAACAATGGAGAAGATTGAGAACTCTGTCGGCTTTTCATCAGAGGACTATTATAAACCAAAGGGAATTTATCTGAATTGCTTCAATGCTAATAATGTGACAGTAACAGCTAATTCGTTTTCCCTCAGAAGACACATAATGCATTACAGAGATTATCTGTTTAAAAAAATAAACAGCATACTTCCGGGTGAGGAAGGTGCATTTATCGGTGCAATGCTCTGCGGAGATAAGTCTGAAATGTCGCCGGCAGTCAAGCTTTCACTTTATCGAACAGGAATAGGTCATATTTTTGCCGTTTCAGGAACGCATCTGGTAATTATAACTGCTATTATCTTGTTTTTGCTAAACGCTTTAAAGCTTGGCGGAAAAATAAGCTTTATCATTCTTGAGGTTTTTATTGCAATTTTTATAGTTTTCTCAGGTGCGTCAAGCTCGGTTATAAGAGCTGGAATAATGCTCACTGTTGTATTTGCGTCCGATTTATTTAACAGAAAGTCAGACACTTTAAACACTCTCGGATTATGTGCTGTTTTATTGACGGCATTTGATCCTTATTTAATAAGAAACTTATCCTTTGTTCTTTCTATGAGCGGAGTTTTCTCGATCGGCGTTGCCTCTCCGCTAGTTGTTCGTGAGTGTAATTTCAAAGGCAGATTTAAAACCTTGAAAGAAAATGCGGTGTCGCTTTTAACACTGTCGCTTTGTATGCTTCCGATAAGTATATTCTGCTTTAACGAGGTATCATTGATTTCTCCACTTGCAAATATGCTGTTGATACCAATATGCTCGTTTGCTCTGGCAATTGCAGTGGTAGTTGCCTTTTTCGGAGGAGTTAGCTTTATTGCAACCCCGTTTCTTATTTTAGCAGGACTGGGTATTAAATTTGTTTTATACATATCAGCACTGCTGAATAAAATTCCTTTCAGCTATGTTTCAACCGGGAATAATTATTTAAAGGGTTTTGTTATTTCTGCAGTTGTTATATCAATAGTAGTTTTGTATAAATTTAGAAAAAATATAAAATACGCTTTTTTACCTGTTATAATGTGCGTGGTTTTAGTTGTTGAAGGGACAACGGCTTCAGTTGTTTTAGACAGAGGCACACTTCATCTTTTGCTTTTATCTGACAAGGTTTCCCGAGCTTTGCTATTGTATAAAGGCGATCAGGCTGTTATAATAGATATGTACGGCAAAGGGAATATGTCTGATACCATTGAAAGCTATATTGAGGAAAACGGTATAAAGTCTGTTGATGCGTTGTTTATCAATAATAAGAATGCTAATAATGTCAATTCCGCTTATAACGAAGCTTTGCTTGTTGATATTAAAAATTCGTTCAGGACAAGCAGTGGAGTAGTTAACGATAAGATTTCTTTCATTCCCGAGAACACTACATTAGAAACAAACGGATATGAAATTAAAGTTCTTAAAGACGGCGGCTATGTGATTACATATAAAGGAATTACTGTTGAGTGTGCAAAGACACAGACAAACTCTATGTTTGACACAAATGCAAAAATATTATATGATGATAAAAGACTGCTCTATGAAAACACAGACATTTCACTGGATAGTGAAAACGGAGATGCTTTTCAGATAACATTAAAAGAGAATTCAAAACTATCAGTCAGGAGGTTGGAATAATGCCACAGTTAAGCAGTATTGAGGTAGCAAAGCGTATAAGAACAGGCACTATTGACAATCTCTATTTTTTCTATGGGCACGATATCGCAACCCTGGAGGGTTATGCAAAAAAGCTGATAACAAAGGTTGTGCCTTTGGATAGTCAGGATTTGAACTTGCATATATTTGAGGGGAAAAACCTTGATTTAGGTGAGTTCAGCGATGTATGCGAGGGGCTGCCAATGTTTTCTGAAAGAACCTGCATAGTCATTAACGATTTAGAGGTTGAAAATCTGAAGAAAGATGATATGACCTATCTTAAAAATATTCTATCAGATCTTCCTAAAACCACTGTTGTTATAATTTACATAACAGGAATAAATGTGTATAAGTCTAAAACAAGGCTTCTTGATAAGACAGCGAGGTTTGCTGCGTTTTGTTCAAAAAACGGTGTGGCGTGTGAATTTAAGTTCAAGTCACATAATGAGTTAGCCAGGGATATTATGACCAAGGTTGAGAAACTTGGCTCGTCTATCTCAAAGCCGACCGCTATCTATCTTGCTCAAAAGACATTATGCGATATGCTAACTACAAACAATGAAATAGCCAAGTTATGTGCTTATACAGATGGCCGTGAAATAACAAATGATGATATAGATTTACTCTGTTCCACACAGGTTGAAACAGACTCGTTCAGACTGGCTGATGCTATTGCTAAGGGCGATGCAAAAAGAAGTTTTAGTATATTGGAAAGCCTTTATGCGGAACAGCTTGATACAGTTACAATTGTCGGCGGAATTTCATCATCGTTCATAGACCTTTACAGGGCAAGGCTCGCAAGGGATTCAAAGAGGACCATTAAAAATGCGGCTGATGATTTTTCGTATCCTAAGAATCTAGAGTTTAAAATCGAGAATGCATATAGAGATTGCTCAAGTTATAAGACGGATAGGCTTAGAAAATGTATACAGTATTTAAGCAAGGCCGATTTAGATTTAAAGTCATCAAAAACTGATTCAAGAATAATCCTTGAAAAGACAATAACCAAAATGCTAATGAGATGATAGAATGATACATATTGACAAGGCAATAGTTGTCGAGGGGAAATATGATAAGATAAAGCTGGCATCTTTATTTGACGCACCGATTATCGTAACAGGCGGATTTGGTATTTATAAAAATACAGAGCTATCAAACCTTATCAAATTTTACGCCGATAACGGAGGGATAATAATTCTCACTGATTCAGATCGCGCAGGCTTCAGAATAAGGAACTATATAAAAGGACTTGTATCTAACGACAAGATCACAAATGTATATATCCCTGAAATCATCGGAAAAGAAAAGCGTAAGGACAAGCCCTCAAAGGAGGGTACACTTGGCGTTGAGGGAGTTGATAAAAATATAATTATTGAAGCCTTTAAGAAGGCAGGAGTTTTTTCGGAAGCTAAAACCGAGTCTGATGTCAAAAGGGAGGATTGTATAACGAATCTCGATCTTTATGATTTAGGTTTCATTGGAATGAAAGACAGCAGGGAGAAAAGGCGGAAACTTTTAAAGTCTATGGATTTGCCGAGCCATATCTCAATTAAAGCTTTGCTGGAACTGTTAAATAAGGTTATGACAAGAAATGAATTTGTAAATAGTTTTGAGGAATATATAAATTGTGAAAAGGATGATAAAAATGAATAATGTAAAGACAGAATACAGTCATTTAATAGATTTGAATGACTATCCTGTTGAATGGTGGGAGCAGGTTGTAAATCTGGGAAAAGAGATTTATGAAAACCCTGAAAAATACTCTCATAAGCTTGATGGAAAAATATTAGCTACCTTGTTCTATGAGCCTTCAACAAGAACTCAGATGTCTTTTCAGACGGCTATGCTGAGGCTTGGCGGAACTCTGATTGGATTTGACAATCCGTCTACTTCTTCTGTTTCAAAGGGCGAGAATCTTAAGGACACAACTAAGGTTGTCAGCAGCTATGCAGACATATTGGTTATACGCAATCCTCTGGCAGGAGCGGCGAAGGCGGCGGCTTTAACAGCAGACTGTCCGATAATCAATGCAGGCGACGGCGGACATCTTCACCCAACTCAGACGCTGACAGATATGCTTACCCTGAAGCTTGAAAAGGGAAGGCTTGATAACCTGACAATAGGTCTTTGCGGTGATTTGAAGTTCGGTAGAACAGTACATTCACTCGTTAAGGCGATGTCCTGCTTTAAGGGTAATAAATTTATTTTCTTCTCAACGAATGAGCTCAAGATTCCATCTTATATAAGAGATATTCTCGACGCTGGTGGAATTGAATATGAAGAAGCAGATGCCTTGGAAAAAGGAATAGACAAGCTTGACGTTTTATATATGACAAGAATCCAAAGAGAGAGATTCGCTTCAGAGGAGGAGTATTTTGCTCAAAAGGATGTGTATGTTCTTGATAAGAATAAGCTTATGCGTTCAAAGCCAGATTTAGCGGTTTTGCATCCTCTTCCGAGAGTTGACGAAATAACTGTTAATGTTGATTATGATAGTAGAGCCTGTTATTTCAAGCAAGCTAAGTACGGAGTTTATGTACGAATGGCACTTATTCTCACACTTCTTGATGAAAATTGCTATAAGCCAAAGCTTCTCTTAGGAAAAGAATACAATAACATAAAATGCTCGAATAAAAAGTGCATCACTAACTTCGAACATTATCTGCCAAAGAGCTTTAAGGGTTATGGAGATAACCTCGAATGTGAGTTCTGTAACGAGCGGACACTTCTATAAATTTTCTACATACATATTGCCATAGATAGAGAAAAGGCCAACAAAATATAAAATAATATAAAGAACAAAACAAAGCATCTAATTTAGAATGTGTAGGTAGAAACAATGGAAAAACAAAATAAGCACACTTTTGTTTACTGGGACAGGGTGTTTATCGCCCTGTGCATTTTTGTTCTGATTATTATTTTAATAGTTACGGGAATTAAAGGAATCATAAACGCTTTCACAGAAGATAATAAAAGCGTTGCGGTTCAGGCAAACACCGGAACTGCGGTAATAGGCTCTGATCAAAATCTTCTTGTTTGCATTGATGCAGGTCACGGAGGAGAAGAGGACTGCGGAGCAATTTCATTCGACGAATCAAGATTTGAGTGTGACGATGATTTGAAAATAGCCCTTGCTGTTGAGAGATATCTTAAAGAGCTTGGTGCAAATGTTCTTATGACAAGAGAAGATGATAAATATGTCGGGCTATATAGCAGACCTCAGATTGCAAACGACGCTGATGCCGATCTTTATGTATCCTTGCACCGAAACAGTGCCGAAACCGGGCAGGGAGTTGAGGTATGGGTAAATTATGATGCCCCCGATGATGACACTCTGCTTGCGAAGAACATTTTAGATGGGCTTGACAAGGTTGGAATAAGCCAGAACAGGGGAGTTCAGTTTGGTTATCAGGGATATGATCCGACAGCGAAAGTGAACTATGTTGTCAACGAGAAATCGTTTATGCCTAGTTGTCTGGTTGAGCTTGGCTTTATAACAGATGACGAGGACAACAAGCTGTTTGATGAAAATCTTGATGCGTATGCAGAATCCATAGCAGAGGCTATAGTCAAAACCGCAGATGAACTCAATATCATAGAGATAAATAATATAGACCAAGAATAATGGTAAAAATAAAATCCTGAGAAGTTTTAAGTTTCTCAGGATTATTTTTATATGAGTATTTTTATCAAGATTTGAACCACTGTTAATCGAAGTATGATTTGGCTCAAACTATTCAAAGGCGGAAATGTCACTATAGGCTCGCCGGTTACTTAGCTGTATCTTCGCCTGAAAGCACACCCTTTAGTCCCGCTGCAAGACCTGCCAAGCCCTGAATTTCTGACGGAATAATGATTTTTGTTGCCCTTCCGTCGGCAGCTTTCTGGAACGCCTCTAAGCTCTTTAACTGAATAACATGCTCGTTTGGATTTGCTTCGTTCAGCTTTTTGATACTTTCTGCAAGTGCAAGCTGTACCGTTTCAATAGCCTGTGCTTCACCCTCAGCTTCAAGTATTTTCTTCTGCTTAATAGCATCAGCTCTGAGGATTTCTGCTTGCTTTTCTGCCTCAGCAGCAAGAATTTTAGATTCCTTCTCACCCTCAGCGACCAAGATAGCCGACTTCTTTTCACCCTCAGCCTGTAAAATCTTTTCACGACGTTCACGTTCAGCTTTCATCTGCTTTTCCATAGCATCCTGAATCTCACGAGGCGGAAGTATGTTTTTAAGTTCAACTCGATTAACCTTAATTCCCCAGCGATCTGTTGCCTCGTCGAGAATAACCGTGATCTTCGTATTTATAGTATCACGAGAGGTCAGGGTTGCATCAAGTTCAAGCTCGCCTATTATGTTACGAAGTGTTGTTGCTGTTAGGTTTTCAATAGCAGAAAGGGGACGCTCTACACCATAGGTGTATTGCTTAGCATCGGTTACCTGAAAGAACACAACCGTATCAATTTGCATAGTTACATTATCCTTTGTGATAACAGCCTGTGGCCTGAAGTCAACAACCTGCTCTTTGATAGAAACCTTTTTTGCAATTCTGTCAACAAAAGGAATTAAAAAGTGCAGACCTGTCTGCCATGATACACGGTATGCTCCGAATCTCTCGATAACATACACCTGTGCCTGTGGAACAATTTTAATGCAAGCAATAATTATAATTAATATCACTGCAATAACGATTAGAATTGGAATATAGCCTTCCAT
>CANQJW010000050.1 GCA_947624345.1 uncultured Clostridia bacterium
AGACGCAGAAGGCATATGGTAAGTGGGTTAAGAGTAAGAAGAAGGTTAAGGTTAAATAAGCATAAAAAGGGCGTTCAGGAGAATAAAATCCTGGACGCTTTTGTCTTATATAATCCATTATCCATTATCAATTGTCAATTGTCCATTGTCAATTATCCATTATCAATTGTCAATTGTCCATTGTCAATTATCAAGACCTGCCGGTGCTTGAAATCTGAACGATTTTATGATACAATGACTTGTATATATTTTATGATTGGAAGTTTTGCAATGAAAAAAGAACTGATAAGAAATTTTTGCATAATTGCACATATAGATCACGGAAAATCCACGCTTGCCGACAGGATTCTGGAGCTTACCTCATCGGTTGAGCTGAGAGATATGGAGGAACAGCTTCTTGACAATATGGATATCGAGCGTGAGAGAGGAATAACCATAAAGGCAAGAGCCGTAAGGCTTAACTATAAGGCAAAAAACGGAGAGACATATGTGTTTAACCTGATAGATACACCGGGTCACGTTGACTTTAACTATGAGGTTTCACGGTCGCTTGCGGCTTGCGAGGGAGCTATATTGGTCGTTGACGCTTCTCAGGGAATCGAGGCGCAAACGCTTGCTAACACCTATCTTGCAATTGAACACGATCTTGAGGTTTTGCCTGTTGTGAATAAGATAGACCTTCCCAGCGCTGACCCTCAGAACGCCTGTGAGGAGATTGAAAATGTCATAGGTATCCCTGCACTTGACGCACCGAGAATTTCGGCAAAAATGGGAATAAATATCGAAGAGGTTCTGGAAAGAGTTATTACAGACATTCCTGCACCAAAGGGCGATGATAACGCTCCTTTAAAGGCTCTTATCTTTGATAGCTATTACGACCAGTATAAGGGCGTAATTATATTTGTAAGAGTTAAGGAGGGAACGCTCAAGGCAGGCGATACTATAAAGCTTTTTGCAACCGGAGCTGAGTTCCAGACGGTTGAGATAGGCTATATGGGTGCGACCAGCTTAGTGCCTTCGGGCGAGCTTAAATCCGGAGAGGTTGGTTATATTGCGGCGTCTATTAAGGATATCGGAGACACCCGTGTGGGCGATACAGTAACATCGGTTGAACACCCTTGTGAAGAGCCTTTAGAGGGATATAAAAAGGTCAATCCTATGGTTTATTCGGGAATTTATCCAACCGACGGTGCTAAATACCCTGATCTTCGTGATGCTCTGGAAAAGCTTAGACTTAATGATGCGTCCCTTTCGTTCGAGCCTGAAACGTCAATTGCTTTGGGCTTTGGCTTCAGATGCGGATTTTTAGGTCTTTTGCATATGGAGATAATAGCAGAACGCTTAGAGCGTGAATACAATCTTGATTTGATTACGACGGCACCGTCTGTTATATATAAGGTAACAATGACAAACGGAGATGTGCATTATATCGACAACCCGACAAATTATCCCGATCCGGGACTTATTGCCTCCGCAGAAGAGCCTGTTGTTAGCGCTAACATTCTTACTCCCAGCGAGTTTGTGGGCAATATTATGGAACTTTGTCAGGACAGGCGAGGCACATTCAGGGATATGAAATATTTAGATGAAACAAGAGTGGAGCTTCACTATGAGCTTCCACTTAATGAGATAGTTTATGACTTCTTTGACGCATTGAAGTCCCGCACAAGAGGATATGCTTCATTTGATTATGAGATGAAGGGCTATCAGGTGAGCAAGCTGGTTAAGCTTGATATACTCTTAAACGGCGAAGTAGTTGATGCGCTGTCGTTTATTGTTCATACCGATAAGGCTTATTCAAGGGGACGGAGGATCTGCGAAAAGCTTAAAGAAACTATCCCTCGTCAGCTTTTTGAGGTTCCTATTCAGGCGGCGATCGGAGGAAAGATCATCGCAAGAGAAACTGTTAAGGCTATGAGGAAAGACGTTCTGGCGAAATGTTATGGCGGAGATATAACCCGAAAGAAAAAGCTTCTTGAAAAGCAAAAGGAAGGTAAAAAGAAAATGCGTCAGCTAGGTTCAGTTGAGGTCCCACAGGAAGCGTTTATGAGCGTTTTGAAGCTTGATGAATAGATTAAATATAGCTTTAAGAAAGGATAATCACTAATAAATGACGAATTTTCAAAAGGCAATAAAATACTCACTGATTTATGGTTTTATCGGTGCGGTGATATTTCCGTTTATTCACGAAAGCTACGCAAATATAGGGAAAACCTTTTCGCTTGCCCTGCTGACAATACTTGTAATAGTCATGACGATCAGGCTATCACAGTTCAGCCCGAGACATGCTTTTCTCGGAATTACGATAACGCTGACACTGTCTTCTGTTTTAGGCACATGCTTGTATTTAATTATTCACGAAAAGGTTGTTGACTTTCTGCAGAAAAACTCGCGATACTTTTATATCGGTGTCACAGAGCATTTCAGATATTATGCTTTCGTGGCATTGATTTTATTGTCCAGCTATCTGTTGTGTTTGATTTTATTAGGGTTTAAAAAGCTTGTCAAAAATTTAAGCGATAATCAAACATCAACTAAGGATTATATTGATAACGCTTTCAATGACGAAAATACAGAAGGGTAAATTTTAATGCTTGGTATCTATATTCATATTCCGTTTTGTAGGCGGAAATGTATATATTGTGATTTTTATTCGGTTTGTGATATTAAGCTGTCTGATGCGTATGTCAGAGCACTTAATAAATCTATCGAAAACCGTGCCGACAGAGAAATAAAGGTTGATACAATCTATTTTGGCGGGGGAACACCTACCGTTCTTAAAAGCCGCAGTCTGGTTTCAATACTGAATACTGTGAAAAACAGCTTTGATGTTTTAAGCGATGCTGAAATAACTGTTGAGGCTAATCCGTGTACGGTCACAGAGGAAAGCCTCAGTACGCTTTTTGTCAGCGGGTTTAACAGAATATCCTTTGGGATCCAGTCTGCTGTGAATGACGAACTGTCGGCTCTATCTCGGCTTCATACCTATGAGCAGGCAGAGAAGGCAGTTATAAACGCTAAGCGAGCAGGATTTTCAAATATATCCGCTGATATTATGATAGGAATTATCAATCAGACTAGCGAGAGCCTTGATTTTTCCCTTGACAAGATAACCTCGCTTCCTGTTGATCACATATCGGCTTATATGCTCAAGATCGAGGAGAACACTCCGCTTGAGAAAATGATAAAAAGCGATGAGGATATTTTAAAAAGCATTGCTGACGATGATGAGCTGTCAGAAAGATATTTGCTGATGTGTGATAGCCTTGATGAAAAGGGCTACAAGCAGTATGAGATTTCAAACTTTTCAAAAGCGGGTTTTGAAAGCAGGCATAATCTAAAATACTGGAGATGCGGAGAGTATCTGGGCTTTGGACCTAGCGCACATTCGTATTTTGATAATAAAAGATATTTCGAGGACTGTGATGTTGTGAGCTTTATCCGTCATAACGGCAAACCTCATATAACCTATACCGATACTGATGTTGACAAGGCAGAGGAATATATTATGCTTTCTCTTAGGCTTGTTGAGGGCTTGGATATTGACAGGCTTTCCGGTCTTGATAATCAAGGCAGATATAAAAATATTGTGTCTGTTGCAGAGGGGATAAATAAGCTGTCGGGTGAAAAGCTTATAAATATTTCTCAAGATAGGAAAAATATCTCATTTAATCAAAAGGGCTTTTTGGTTTCAAATACAATTATAGCGAAGCTATTGGGAAATTAGCGTTCTGTATTTTGGTTGAAAAGCGGTGGAATTTTTGGGCGGAAAACTTATAATAATTGACAATTGACCGGCGAGGCGCCGGCATTGACAAATAGGACTATGTAAAGTATAATTAGTATTGGTATGTTTAAAGGACTTTAGTCCTTATACTTTAATAGATGGAGGAAATGTTTAAAGATATGTTTAAAATAGTTAAGAAAAAAGAGCTTAATTCAACAGTTACACTTATGCAAATAGACGCCCCTTTGGTTGCGAAAAAGGCTGAACCGGGGCAGTTTATCATACTTCGTGTTGATAGCGAGGGCGAGCGTATTCCGCTAACTGTTGCTGATTTTGACAGGGAAGCAGGTACGGTGACGATAATATTTCAGATCGTCGGAAGCACCACAGAAAAGCTCAACCACTTAAACGAGGGCGACAGCATAAGTGATTTTGTAGGGCCGCTTGGTGTTCCGACCCATACAGAGGGGTTTAAAAAGGTTGCCGTTGTCGGTGGAGGAGTAGGCTGTGCGATTGCATATCCTATTGCAAAGAAGCTACATAATTCAGGCTGTGAGGTTCACTCGGTAGTCGGATTCAGAAATAAGGACCTGCTCATTCTCGAGGACGAATTCAAGGCGGTTAGCGACAAGTATGTTGTAATGACCGACGATGGAAGCAAAGGTGAAAAGGGTCTTGTTACAGACGCATTACGAAATCTTATCGAAAGCGGAGAGAAGTATGACGAGGTCATAGCGATAGGACCGCTTGTTATGATGAAGTTTGTTTGCAGACTGACTAAAGAGTATGACATAAAGACTATGGTTTCTATGAATCCTATTATGATTGACGGTACGGGAATGTGCGGCGGATGCCGTCTTTCTGTCGGAGGCGAGACAAAGTTCGCCTGCGTTGACGGTCCTGATTTTGACGGTCATCTTGTGGATTTTGATGAAGCTATAGAGCGTTCAAATATGTATAAAGACTTTGAGAGACAAAGATATGAAGATACCTGTAATCTTTTCAAGAAAAGGAGCGTGTAAGATTTATGCCAAATATGTCATTAAAGAAAAATGAAATGCCGTCTCAAGCTCCTGATGTGAGAAATAAAAACTTTAAAGAGGTAACGCTCGGCTACACCAAAGATCAGGCAATAGACGAAGCTAATAGGTGCTTAAACTGTAAGAACAAGCCTTGCGTGGGTGGTTGTCCTGTTGCTATAGATATTCCTGCCTTTATCGCTAAAATTAAGGAAGAGGATTTCGAAGGCGCATATCAGATTATTTCAAAATCCAGCTCGCTTCCTGCTGTATGCGGAAGAGTCTGCCCTCAGGAAACACAGTGCGAAAGCAAGTGCGTAAGGGGAATAAAGGGTGAGCCTGTCGCAATCGGAAGGCTTGAGAGGTTTGTTGCAGACTATCATATGAACAACTGCAAGGAAAAACCAAAAAAGCCTGAACAGAACGGACACAGAGTTGCAATTATCGGTGCAGGGCCTTCGGGTCTTACCTGTGCGGGAGATCTGGCAAGACTGGGATACGAAGTCACAGTCTATGAGGCTCTTCACTTGGCAGGAGGGGTTTTGGTTTATGGCATACCTGAGTTCAGACTGCCAAAGGCTATTGTTAAGAAAGAAATTGAAAACCTTGAAACAATGGGCGTTAAGATAATGACGAACACAGTTATCGGAAAAACTATATCTGTTGACGAGCTGTTTGAGATGGGGTATGAAGCTATATATATAGGCTCCGGAGCAGGACTTCCGAGATTTATGGGAATACCGGGTGAGAACTTAAAGGGTGTGTATTCTGCAAACGAGTATTTAACAAGGGTAAACCTTATGAAGGCTTATAAGAGCGATAGCGATACGCCTATACATAATTCAAAAAGCGTTGCCGTTGTCGGCGGAGGAAATGTTGCGATGGACGCGGCAAGAAGTGCTAAAAGACTTGGCGCAGAGAATGTGTACATAGTTTACCGCCGTTCGATGAACGAGCTTCCTGCCCGTGCTGAGGAGGTTGAGCACGCTGAAGAGGAAGGCATCATCTTCAAAACGCTTAACAATCCTGTTGAAATTCTGGGCGATGAGCACAAGTTTGTAAATGGTATGAAGTGTATCGAAATGGAGCTTGGCGAGCCTGATGAAAGCGGAAGACGCAGACCTATCCCAAAAGAGGGAAGCGAATTTGTGCTTGATGTTGACTGCGTTGTTATGTCGATAGGAACTTCTCCGAACCCGCTTATAAGAAACACAACAAAAGGTTTAGATACAAACAGACATGGTTGTTTTGTTGTCGAAGAAGAAACGGGAAAAACCTCTCGTGAGGGGATTTATGCCGGAGGAGATGCTGTTACAGGTGCGGCAACGGTTATTCTTGCTATGGGTGCAGGAAAGGATGCAGCCAAGGCGATTGATGAGTATATAAAACAAAATAGATAAAAATGAGCCGAACGAATTAAACTGCTCCCTATTGTTAGACAATGTGGTATAAAAAGACATACCAAGTCTAACGAAAGGGGGCATTTTATTTCCAAAAAGCCTAACAAAAAACACTTCTGAGTTTAAATTGAAGCCGGCAATATCGGCATAAGCACTATCAGAAAATGCTAAATGATAAAGTAAGGTTATAAGAGTTCACTTTTGAGTATTTCATATCAGTGCTTGAAGACTATATTGAATGGTACAACGAATCAAAGTCGCATAACAAAAGCGACCAAGATTTCTCTTAGTCGCTTTGCATAATTATTTACTTCAAACTTTGTCTAACTTTTTGGGTTAGGTTCATTTCCACTCGGTATTTTTGTTTTGCTACCGTAAAGCGGAATGTTTATGAGTTTAAAGAAATTGGCTTTAATTACTTAAGCTCAACAGTAGCTCCTGCTTCTTCAAGCTTAGTCTTGATTTCCTCAGCCTCTGCCTTAGATGCGCCTTCCTTAATAGCCTTAGGAGCTGACTCAACAAGCTCTTTTGACTCTTTAAGTCCAAGACCTGTGATTTCCTTAACAGCCTTGATAACAGCCATCTTAGCGTCGCCGAATGATGCCAAAACAACATCAAATTCAGTCTTTTCTTCTGCAGCGGCAGCAGCGCCGGCATCAGGAGCAGCAGCTGCGATAGCAGCAGTTACACCGAATTCCTCTTGGATTGCGTCTACAAGCTCTGAAAGCTCGAGAACTGAAAGCTCTTTAATATCTTCTACAAACTTTAAAATTTTCTCTGAAGCCATGATAATTTTCTCCTTTTAAAATAAATTTTTGTCTTGGGTTATCCCCTTTTTAGTAATGCAGATTACGCTGCATCACCGTCATTTTTGCTGTCAACAACAGCCTGAAGAGTAGCGGCAAGCTTTTGAATAGGTCCTTGTAACGAACCAACAAGCTGTGCAAGCAATACATCTCTCGATGGAATTTTTGACAGAGCCATAACGCCGGCCTCGTCATAAATATCTTCGCCGATAAATCCTGCTTTAAGGTTGAACTTATCCTTGTTTTCATCGGCAAACTTTCCAAGAACTCTTGCAGGAGCTGTTTGGTCATCGTTTGAAACAGCAAGTGCAGTTGTACCCTCAAGCACCTTTGTAAGCTCGTCCATTCCGCAGTTTTTCATTGCAAAACGAAGCATAGTGTTCTTCTCAACAGAATAGATAACGCCTGCTTCTCTGAGTTCTTTTCTCAGCTTAGTGTCCTCTTCAACCGTGATACCCTTGTAATCAACAAGCACACCAGAAGCTGCATTCTTAAGAAGTTCAGTCAAAGCGTTGACCTTTTCCTGCTTTTGAAGCAATACCTTTTCGCTTGGCATAATGGATTTCACCTCTTTTAATATATTTCCGTATCAAAAAAAGCAAACAAAAATCCTCTTTTATCAAAAGACAAAAGAGGCACAAAGTTATCCTATTAAACTTTGCTATTCTTTCCTCGGCAGGACTTACGGCATTATACGCCACCTGCTGTCTTTAGATACGAATGCAAGGCATATTATAGCATATGATTTTTCTCTTGTCAAGCGTTTTTATAAATTTTTTATTTTCCTGGGTTCATAATAAGTGAAAATAGAATTGAAATTGATTTTTATATTAACTTGTGATAGAATATTATCAGAATAGTGAGGTGGATTGATTGTCCTTTAAGGCAGTAAAGCATTTTATAACAATAACAAAGCACCGCCATAAGGTTATAGTAAACTGTGCAAAGGCAGGAATCTTATGGCAGGGGCTTTTTCATGATTTATCAAAGTATTCCCCTACGGAGTTCTCAGCAGGGATAAGGTTCTATCAAGGCGATAAAAGCCCAAATGAGGGCGAGAGGGAAGCTTACGGCTATTCAAAGGCGTGGATGCATCACAAGGGAAGAAACAAGCACCATTTTGAATACTGGATTGATTACAGCAAGACAGAGAGGTGTGTTGTTCCTGTTAAAATGCCGCTTAGATATGTTATCGAGATGTTCTGTGACAGGGTTGCGGCAAGCAAAGTTTATCGGGGCAAGGATTATACTGATAATCATCCTCTTCAATACTTTTTGAACGGAAAGCCAAAAAGGGTGATTCACAAAGATACCTCAGAGCTTTTAGAGTCACTATTGGTTATGCTGTCTGAAAAAGGCGAGAAAGAGACGTTCAGATATATAAGAAAATTAGATAAAAAGGCGGACTATTGAAAAAGTCGGGCAGGATAATCACGCCCGACTTCTTTGTTGTTTACTATTTATACTTAGATGTTATACCTAAGTATTCCTCTAAGCATTTTCCTGATTTAGTTACTTTTTTAGCAAGCTTTTTGCCCAGAAATCTTATATGCCAAGGCTCATATTTATATCCGGTGATGCTTTCTTTAGATTTTTGATATCTGATTATAAAGCCGTATTTTGCACAGTTCTTTTCAATCCATATTGCTTCTCTTGTGTTGATAAACGAACTGCTCGGATTGTTAATGTCGAATGCAAGACCGGTCTGATGCTCTGAATGTCCTGCTCGTGCGGAATATGTGTCAGCGAGTGTTCTTCCGTCCCTTGACACATAGTTGTTGTATAATGATTGCTGATATGAATATGACCTGAATCCCGATGCGATATAAAGATATATGCCGTCTTTATAAGCGTCAGACTGCATTTTTTGGAAAGCAGCATAAGCCTTGCTGTTTGTACCCGGATTATAGTTTGACGGAAGTTTATATGTCTTATTCGCTATTAAAATTCCGTCTATGTAGGTTATTCCGTTTACCACTGATTTGCGTTTATATACGGTCTTTTTCACAGCGTCGGAATAGATATATTCCTTTTTGCCATTATATTTACAAATCGCCTTAACCTTGTAATAATAGGTTTTTCTCTCGCCCTTAAAATCTCTATCAGAGAATTTGAGCTTATCGGCTGACACTATGCCAATCTTTTTGTATTTTCCGTCCTTTTTATTTGAACGGTATATTTTATACTTCTTTGCTCGCTCGACGCTTGACCAAGTCAGCTTTAAGCGTTTTTTCAGCAGCTTTGCGGTAAGCTCAGGCTTTGTGATATTTATATCTGTGCTTTTAACCGATACGGCGTCAGACTTGATGATAGCAGAATCATTGCCGATTGAATTAGTATTTGACATCAGAATAATTGCCCCCAAGGTGAAAATTGTGATAATCAACGCTTTTTTACTATTATGCTTCATTTTACCACTTCCCAATATATATGCAAAATTCTTGAAATTATACCTTTTGATACTATTTTACAACCTAAATTTATTAAAGTAAATGTAAAAAATCCTTTTCTATGATATAAGCCATCAGAAAAGGATTTAATTTATGCTTTTGATGATTTTATTGCTTTACGATCTTATTGATAGCCGAAACTAATGCGAGGATTGATGAATTTATAATATCAGTATCTCTTCCTGCACCCCAATATATTTTGCCCTCGTGCTCTATTCCGACATATGAAACAGCCTGAGATTTTGATGTCTTTTCAAGCGAGTGTTCATTGTAGTCTTCAATGGTGAAGTTTATGTTAAGCGCCTCTTTTAAAGCATTTGAAACAGCGTCAAGACGGCCGTTTCCGTCTGCTTTATATGTTCCGACCTTATCTCTGCCCTTGATGTCAGCAGTTACAAAAGCGGTGATTCTTCCGTCGGGCTGTTGAACATAGTGAGACTCGATAACCTTTACAGGTGTGTCGATATTCATATATCTCTCGCAGAAAATATCATAAACCTCATTAGGCATAAGCTCTTTGTGCTTATGGTCAGAAACAGATTTTACCGAGTAACCAAAGTCCTCTCTCATCTTTTTAGGAAGATCATATCCGTATTGCTGTTGAAGAAGATATCCTATTCCTCCCTTTCCTGATTGGGAATTGATTCTTATAACATCTCCGTCATACTGTCTGCCTATATCCTTAGGATCGATAGGAAGATATGGAACAGACCACTTATCTATATCCTTTGTTTCACGCCAGGTCATACCCTTTGCAATAGCGTCCTGATGCGAACCTGAAAAAGCCGCAAAAACCAATGATCCGGAATAAGGCATACGCTCATAAACCTTCATTCTTGTCACACGCTCATATACCTCGATGATTTCAGGAAGATTTTCAAAATTGAGCTTAGGATCAACACCGTGAGTGTACATATTCATAGCGAGAGTCACAATATCAACATTACCTGTTCTTTCGCCGTTTCCGAATAATGTTCCCTCTATTCTGTCAGCACCTGCAAGCAGACCTAACTCAGAATCGGCGACTCCGCAGCCTCTGTCATTGTGAGGGTGAAGCGAGATGATAACATTTTCACGGTAGTTAATATTGTTGCACATATACTCGATCTGTGATGCATAAACATGTGGCATAGACATTTCAACCGTTACAGGCAGATTTATGATGACCTTTCTGTCGGGGGTTGGCTTCCACACATCTAAAACGGCATTACATACTTCAAGAGCATATTCAGGCTCGGTGCCTGTAAAGCTTTCAGGGGAATACTCAAAAATGAAATTGCCCGATGTCTTTTGGCGGTATTCCTCGCATATCTTAGCTCCGCTTACAGCGATTTCCTTGATTTCATCTTTACTCTTGCGGAATACCTGCTCTCTTTGTGCGACAGATGTTGAGTTGTATAAATGTACAACTGCATTTTTACAGCCCTCAAGAGCCTCAAAAGTTTTCTTTATGATATGCTCTCTTGACTGGGTTAAAACCTGAATGGTAACATCATCGGGAATAAGGTTCTTTTCTATAAGAGTACGGCAAAAATCATATTCCGTCTCAGAAGCGGCAGGAAAACCTATTTCAATTTCCTTAAAGCCGACCTTAACTAAAAAGTCCCAGAACTCAAGCTTTTCCTCTAAGCTCATCGGAATAATAAGAGCCTGATTTCCGTCTCTCAAATCGACTGAACACCACATTGGTGCGTGGTCGATATACTCTTTTTTTGCCCAGTTCAGACATTCAACTGGTGGCATATAATAGCCCCTTTGATACTTTTTTACATTCTTCATAATAATCCTCCTAACGTAATATAGGTATAGATGTTTCTTGCTTGTATAGTTTCATTGATAATCAAAAACGCCCGTCCCCGATAAAAACCAGAGACGAGCGAAATACCCGTGTTACCACTCTCATTTATGTACAGTTCACACTATACACCTCAGCCACATCTATCAATGTGTTACTCTGTAACGGGAGTACCCGTGTGAGGCTAATTAACATTCACCGCACCTGCTCAAGGACGAGTTATAACCTTTATCTAACGCTGACTTACACCGACCGCCAGCTCTCTGTGCCTAGAATCAAAGGCTTTTGCTTCCTGTCAAAGCATTTGAAATATTAAAGTAAATATAGTATATTACATATAATATGATTTGTCAATAGTTTTGTGAAAAAATTTATAAAAACTTTTTTGTGAAAAGGGGTTGACAAAGTGATTTTTATCCTTTATAATTATATAGCTGTCAAATGGTTTGCGAAAGCTCACGCACCGTTTGACTTTACATAGATCGGGATGTAACTCAGTTTGGTAGAGTGCTTGGTTTGGGACCAAGATGCCGCAGGTTCAA
>CANQJW010000051.1 GCA_947624345.1 uncultured Clostridia bacterium
GTTATTCTCTCGCATCTCATAGGATTTCTCTTATAAGCCATTGCCGATGAGCCTATCTGATTCTTTTCAAAAGGCTCTTCAACCTCTTTAAAACTTTGAAGAATTCTTATATCGTTAGAAAATTTCATACAGCTCTGAGCAATTCCCGAAAGAGTTGATACAATAGCAGAATCAACCTTTCTTGAATAAGTCTGTCCTGAAACAGGAACAACGCCATCAAATCCCATTTCATCTGCAATCATTTCCTCCAGCTTCTTGACCTTTTCGGTATTGCCCTCAAAAAGCTCCATAAATGACGCCTGTGTGCCTGTTGTTCCCTTTGAGCCAAGTAGCTTCAGATTACGCAATCTGAAATCTATCTCCTCTAAATCCATTAAAAGCTCGTTGCACCAAAGTGTTGCTCTTTTTCCCACTGTTGTGAGCTGTGCAGGCTGTAGGTGAGTATAAGCAAGACAAGGCAGGCCTTTATACTTTTCAGCGAATTCTGAAAGCTGACCGATAACGCCTACAAGCTTTCTCTTTACAACATTAAGCGCATCACGCATAACGATAACATCTGTGTTATCTCCGACATAGCAGGAGGTTGCACCAAGATGAATTATTCCCTTTGCGTTCGGACAAGCCTGTCCGTATGTATAAACGTGTGCCATAACATCGTGGCGAACAAGCTTTTCACGTTCTTTCGCACATTCATAATCTATATTGTCGATATTAGCCTCAAGCTCGTCAACCTGCTCCTGTGTAACAGGAAGCCCCAACTTCATCTCTGCTCTTGCCAGAGCAACCCAAAGCTTTCTCCAGGTTGTAAACTTCTTATCAGCCGAAAAAATATACTGCATTTCCTTGCTTGCATATCTTGTGCAAAAAGGACTCTCATAGCTGTTTGTCATATTATTTGATCCTTTCCTTTAAGTTACCTGTTTATTCCGCAGACATAATGTAGTAGTATACAGGCTGTCCGCCATTTATCAACAACACCTCTGCATTCTGATACTTATCCTGAACCTGCGCTCTCAAGGCTTCGGCGTCCGCATCTGAAACATCGCTTCCCTGAATGATAGTGATATATGAAGTATCGCCCTTGACGATCTTTTTCATAAGCTTGAATGCCGCCTTTGCAAGATCCTTGTCAACAAACGAGAGCTTTCCGTTTTCCAAAGCCAGTATCTCATTCTTCTTGATCTTATGTCCCTCATAATCGCTGTCACGGGCCGCAAAGGTTATCTGACCTGTCGATACACGCTCAAGAGCATGAGTCATTTCAAGTCTGTTCGTTTCAAAATCAGCTTCATCATCAAAAGCCAGCATCGCACTCAGCCCCTGAGGAATCGTCCTTGCCTGAAGAACACAAACCTTTCTGTCTGCAAGCTTTCCTGCCTGCTCAGCCGACATAATTATGTTCTTGTTGTTAGGGAGCACAAAAACAGTCTCAGCAGGGCATTTATTTATCGCCGCTAATATATCCTGAGTTGACGGATTCATAGTCTGTCCGCCTCTTACAATACAGTCAACGCCTACGTCCTCAAAAAGGGCCTCAACACCGTGACCAGCGACAACAGCCACAAATCCGAACTCCTTTTCCGGCTTGACAGGCTTGACCTCCGGAACCTTTGCGTCAATTATACGCTGCTCGTGCTGCATTTTCATATTCTCAATCTTGGGAAGATTTATTGTGCCGAACTTAAGAGCTCTTTCAATAGCCTTTCCGGGATTATTTGTATGAACATGAACCTTTATAATATCGTCATCTTCAACCGCAACAACACAGTCGCCTATCGTTTCTAAATAAGCCCTCAGCTTTGAACAATCAGGGCTTCCGCTTGCCTTGGTAATAAGCATTTCTGTGCAGTATGTGAAGTTAATTTCCTCGTCAAAATCGCCAACTGTTGAAGAAAACGTATCCACCGTTACAGCCTTTTTCTCCAAAGGTGTATCCGGCTTGATAATCTCTCCGCCCTTGAACACCTTTAGCATAGCTTCAAATATAATCAAAAGACCTTTTCCGCCCGCATCAACAACGCCTGCTTTTTTCAGTGCAGAAAGAAGATTAGGCGTATCTTCAAGTGCTTTGCTTGCCGATTCGCAGACCTTCTCCCAAAGGTGAACCTCGTCTGTTACAGAGGCAGAAACAGCAGCGGCTCTTTCACTAGCAAGCCTTACAACTGTAAGTATTGTACCCTCAGTCGGCTTCATAATAGATTTATAAGCGCCCTTAACTCCCTGATCAAGAGCTGTGACAAAATCGCTTACTGAGGCTTCATTTTTGCCGCTGAAACCCTTTGCAAAACCCCTGAAAATCAATGACAGAATTACGCCGGAATTTCCTCTTGCGCCTCTAAGGAGCGCTGATGCTGTCTGCTCTGCGACCTCGCTGACTGTGACATCATCATGCATTCTCTCAAGAGCAATAAGAGCATTGCCCATTGTCATAGACATATTTGTTCCAGTGTCTCCGTCCGGAACAGGGAATACATTAAGCTCGTCTACCGACGTTTTTTGATTTGCTATACTGTTTGCACCGCTGATAAAAGCGTCCCTAAGTGTTTTACCATTTATCACTATACTGTCCCCCTTAAGTTAAGATTGCATTTCATCGACAAAAACATTAATTTTTGCAACCTTAACCGCCGATTCGGTTTCCACGGTATACTGAACCTTTTCTATAATGCTTTCTACGACTGTCGAAACATTTACCCCATACGAAACAGTAATGTGCAAATCAATAATTAGTTCATTATTCTTATTCTGGTGAATAAGAACACCGTTTTCGAGGGATTCTTTTTTTCTCAAAAGCGAGCTTATCCTCTGTCTTGGTCCGAATGTATTCATTCCAACAACGCCAAAGCAATTCGTCGCCGTATTACCAATCAGAGAAATCAAATATTTATTTGAAATACGAATTTCGCCTATATGATTTTCAAACTTTATCACTCAGCACAGCTCCCTTTAACATACAGATAAAGAAAGTATACCATACTTCACATAAAAATGCAAATTAAATTTGCGGATTGAGGTTGATATTGATATCAACCAGCTTTAATACCCTCTCCGGATTTTTCATATATTCCTGATAAAGCCTATAATCATTATGATTAAGAAGTGAGTGAATTCCAAAAATATCGGCATTCTCCTGCTTTAATGCCTTATCAATTGCCTTATAGCATAATGAGTATATCTGTTCTGTAACATCCTTAGCCGCTTCCTTTTGCTCCTCCTCTGAGTAATTTATATAAAATTCATATGAAATAGTGAGATGTATATCAAAAACTATTCTATTATCCTTAATGCTTACTTTTGTATCCTTTTTTGTACTGCTCACATTTACCGCAGTAAGCATATCCCCAAGTTTTGCATTAAACGTCTGCTTGGCAACACTGCTATTGATAAAAGATAATCCTGCTATCTCATCTCTGGTCATAACGCTATGAGGCTTTTTGTTTTTAACAATAACTGCTCCGTCTATATAAAAAGCAGTTTGCTCGGCTTTCTCTGAGCCTCCGCTCGACCCTCCGCCGCCTGAGCTTGAATCATCGCCGCCTCCGCCTTCTAACTTTTCATTTCCTGCCTCTATCTTACCATCGCTATTGCTCTCTCCGAAGTCTAATTCAGAGCTCGAATTATCCTTTTCTTCACTCGACTTTATAGGATCCTTGATTTTTTTTATGATTGGCATAACGGTTGTACCGTTTGTGTCTTCGATATTATCTATATGCTTTATAAGCTCACATTCTGTACTTATTCCGTTTTTCAAAGATTCCTCAAAGACTTCTTTTAACGCCTCTCCCGAATAAGCTCCGCTATTTACCTTTATATCAAGAATTTCTTTAGCCGTTATATCAGTATACGCCATAAATATTCCCAAAGAAATGCCCTGAGCATTTATAACGTAATCCATAACAGGGTTTAAATCCGTAACGCTTTTGCCTAATAAAACAAGCTCTGTGTGTCCCAGAAAGGCGGTTTTACCCAAATCGGTTTCACATCTCTCGATAGCCGCCGGAATAGTGTCTGCAACCTGAGCTACGGTTGTACTGTTTGGCTTAGACGGATCTATAGGGGTATTTGTTCCTGCACCCTCCTGAGCGAGGATCTGCAATGTAACCTCAAATTTTCCGTCTTTTGTTATATCTATTCCCATCGCATTGACAATAATCCTTTGATCCAGATCCAGCTTTTCATATTTTCCTGTTGCGTTGCAAGAGCAAAGACTGAGAATGTTGAACACACAAATTGCTGTTACTAAAAGCTTTTTAAAAAAGATTTTACTCATTCTCATTTTTATCACCCTTTCCAAAGCAAAAAACAAGAGGAAGCAACACACCCAAAGCAAATATCACAATTGTATAGATAGCTTTGTCCATATTGCTGAAATACCACTTTTCCTGCAAAACCGCAGGCAGCGTAACAGCAAAAGCAGTTACTGCTATGATCAGCAAAAACACATTGGACTTAACTTTTTTTAATCCCGTTGACAATGCAATTTTCCCGATAAACATCAATATCGAGGTCTTCACAAAAGCAACCAGAATCCACGCAGGAAGTAAAAATGTGTCTAATCTTTCAATTATAAATGTTTCCGCATAGGTTCCCAAGTCAAAGAACGGGAATTTGCTTATATTCAAATAGCTTCCAAGCGTCAGCGTGCAAACAATGATTATAGCATAAACAGTAATCAGCCTTAAGGCTATCGCTCCGTAGAGACTTTTTCCTGCCTTTTCTTTTACATAAGGATACAAAATGGGAAATAGCACAAGCTCACAATATTTTGACATCTCAAAAAAAACTTCAAAGGATATATGTTCTAATTTTGGATAGTTGTAAGTTACATTAGTAAATGACATCTTAGTCCAGAGTGCAATCGTAACAATTATGACCGAAAGGATAAAAAAAACAAACGCTATCCCAGCACTTCTGGCAATCGCCTCAACACCCTGAAACGCCGCATAAAATGCTACTACTGCTATTGCGCCTATTACAACCCAAAGCGGTAAAAAGTTAGGAAAGGTCACATACATAAAATAACCGAAATACCTGAATAATCGGTTCATTAACATAACAGCAGCAATTGCAAAAGCAATGCCTATCAATATTCCCAGAACCTTTGATTTTTCATACGCCAGCTGGCAAATGTTTTTATCGGGATGCTTTCTATATAGTATGATTACCGGTATTACAACCAGACCCTCAATAATGACAGAAATTGAAAAGCCTATTATTCTGCAAGTAACGTCACTATAAATAAAAGGCACAAATGTCATAGAATAAAAGATTCTTGCTGTAAAAAGAATTACCATCATTTGTCCGAAAGATATTTTTCTCATACCAATACTTAAGTCCCCTTTAAGGGGGAATCCTCCATTTTGAATTTTTAATCTGAAATATAATGCCTTGCTAATTCAATGTCAGGTTTGACAACCAAAATCACTTTTGCTAAAGATTCTTTGCCCCGTTTAAATCCTCAATAATAGTTTTCGTCCTGCCCAGCTTTAAAAAGCTCGGTCTTGTAAAGACATCTCTCATCGCCCTGAAAGTAAACGGCGACAGCGGTGCATTATAAGGAACTCCATAGCTTTCAAGAGAGGAAATATTGATAAGCAAAAATGCAAAGCAAAGTGTTATTCCAAAAAGACCTGCAAAGCCTCCTGCTATAATAAACAACATTCTGAAAACCGATATCTGTGGATTAAGATTAGGTATCACAAACGATGCCGTTGCGGTAAGTCCGATTATGATAAGCAGCGGAGCTGATATTAGACTGCTAGAAACCGCCGCATCGCCGATAATTAACGCTCCGACTATTGACACTGCTCCGCCAATAGCTTTAGGAAGTCTTATTCCTGCCTCTCTCATCAGCTCATACATTATCGTTATGATAATCGCCTCAAAGAAAAACGAATAGGGTGTAACCTCTTCGCTCGCCGCAATATTCATCAAAAACTTATGCGTTAAAATCTCAGGGTGATTTGTAGAAATGGCTACACATACTCCGGGAAGTGCAATAGCTAGGAAAAAAGCAATATATTTTATCCATCTTATATAAGTCGTATAAAAAGGCTTGTTTACATAGTCGTCAATCGTCTGGAAGTTTTCAATAAACAGCGAGGGACATATAAGCGTAAGCGGAACACCGTCAATCATTATGCCCACTCTTCCCTCATTAAGCTTGGCGCAAAAGGTATCAGGTCTGTCGGTTGAAACAACATTTGAAAACATACTTTTATGCTTTCCCTGTAAAAACGGCTCGACATATCCTGTTGTTAAAATCGTATCAAGGTCTATTTTGTTGAGGTTTTCTTTTATCTTGTTTATAACCCCTTGCGGTGCTTTGTCTGTAATATAAGCTACACACACATCTGTTTTGCTGTCTGTTCCTATCTGTTGCATATCAAATCTCAGCTTTGGGGTTTTAAGCCTTCTTCTAACCAGTGATATATTAGTCCTTATCGTTTCTATAAATCCCTCGTGCGAGCCGTTTAGATTTCCGTCGCTAGTCGGCTCTTCAATAGAACGCTTATCAAACCCCTGGATTCCATATGCTACACATTTATCGCACCCGTCAATAAATACAAGCGCAAAGCCTGAAAACAGAGTAAGAAAAACCTCGCCATAGGTAGTCAGGATTTTTCTTTCTGCTGAAAGAAGACTTTGCTTTGTCAAAAACTTGAACACATCATCTTCTGTTGCATAGCCTTTGACATTGAATTTCATAAGCGGTCTGAAAACAAGCTCTGCCATTGAAGAAGTCGACGCCATTCCCTCGATTGATACAACCGCACATTTGTGTTCGGAAATTTCAACCTCCATAATATTGAGGTCCATTGTCTTTCCGGATATTATTTTTAAATCCAAAAGAGCCTGCTTTAAGCTTTTTGAAATAAGAGCAGTTTCATAATTATTTTCATTGACCTTTACAACCGTTTTCTTTTCCACAGTAATCCCCCCCCTTAATTTTTTATAGGATATTCATTAGTTAATATTAGTGCATTTTCAAAATTTATGCGTTATCTTCATTTCAAAAATATATAATACTTATGTTTATTTATTTGCAGTTTTGGAAAAGTTATTTATATATTTTTTTGAAAGGGCGTGTGTAATTTTGCTTATAGTTTTTTTCAGGGCCATCATTCTTTATGCACTTGTAATATTATCTATCCGCCTTATGGGAAAGCGTCAGATAGGCGAGCTTCAGCCGTCAGAGCTAGTAATAACTATTCTTGTTTCGAATATTGCTACCCTCCCGATCGAGGACACAACTATTCCTATGACAACAGGAATTATCCCTATGCTCACGCTTGTCAGTCTTGATGTTATTATGTCAACCCTGACCCTGCGTTCAAGAAAGCTCAGGCAGATAGTATCGGGAAACCCTAAGGTAATAATCTCAAACGGTGTGATAGACCAAAAGCAGATGAAGAATCTCAGGTTTTCGGTTGACGATCTTATGGAAAGCCTTCACGACTATAATATCTTTGATATAAGCGAGGTTCAGTATGCGATTGTTGAAACAACAGGAAAAATAAGCGTTATGCAAAAAAACGACTACCGTTCGCTTACGCCATCGGATATAGAGCTTTATAGCGAAACAAAAAATCCGCCTCAAATTTTAATTGACGACGGAGTTGTTATGCACGGCGCTATTGATTTTTTAGGACTGGATATGAAGTTTCTGAATGATACGCTAAGGAAGAACAATGTCGAGGTATCAGATGTATTTCTTATGTCCTGCGATGAAGATAAAAACTATAAGCTTGTTAAAAAGGAGGATTCAAATTGAAAAGACTGATCCTTTGTATAGCGATAATTGTCGTTATCATTTCCGTCTCGGTTTTCTCACTGCTTACAATAAAAAATAAAAATGAACATCTTATAGAAACTCTTAATGCTGTAACAGAATATGCAGAAGACAAAAAAACCGATCTGGCTCTCGAAAAAATCGACGAGTTCAGTCGGCTATGGAAAAAATATTATATTTGTGTTTCGTTTTTGGTGGAAAGTTCCTGCCTTGAGGATATATCAAATTCCTGTGCAAAGCTAAAAGCCCTGTTGATGAAAGACAGTGAAGAGCTTTATTCCGAATGTGAAGCAATAAAATACGGAATAACGCTAATCTATAACAATGAGTTTCCGTATCTTCACAGTATTTTCTGATAAATAAAGTTAGCTGATTTCAGCAATTATCTTTATAAAGCTATTTAGGTCATTAAAATCCTTATATACAGATGCAAAGCGGACATATGCAACAGGATCAAGCTTTTTAAGACCTGCTAATACCTTGTCGCCAATCTCGCTGGTTGTCGTTTCAGTCTGCATAGCGTTGGCGTATGTGTTCTCAATCTCATCAACCAAAGCGTTTACATCTTCAACGCTGACAGGACGCTTCTTTATAGCATTGCCGATAGCCTTGATGATCTTTTCCCTTTCAAACGGCTCAAAGCCTCCGTCCTTTTTATAAACCATAAGAGTCGGCTTTTCAACAACCTCATATGTCGTAAATCTTCTGCCGCAATTTGTACACTCACGACGGCGTCTCTTTTTCTCATCACTAGGACGTGAGTCGATTACCTTTGTGTCCTCATAATTGCAAAATGGGCATCTCATAGTCAGCTCTCCTTATCATCTTATTTATAGTTATTGTATCATATATTGTATTCAATTGCAAGTAAAAATGCCAAATATAACAAAATGTTGTTATAACTTTTGTTTTCGTTTAATAAAACAAGTGAAAAAAGCCTGCAATTTTAACGATTTTAGCCGAACGAGCTGATGTTTACCCCTAAATTTTAGTATCCTTATCCTATGCGTTCACAAAATCCTCTGCGACATTTTTAAGTGTAACAGGATGTATTTCGAGATCTGCCATAGTGTCAAACAAAATCTCTGCTTTTTCAAGGTTCGGGGTGATGTCTAAAATCTCAGAGCATTTTTTGCGTTCTGATATAAGGCTTTCTATTCTGACACCATAGGTCCGTGCTTTAATGCTATCTACCTCCACCTCACTTTCAATAAGACAGTAGCGAATAGAATTATCCCTTGAATTACGTGTTTTTAGTATCCTTTCCATATCTAGGTTTCCTTTCAAAATATTTTGCATTTGATAATTGTGTGGTAAATACCATTAAAATGCAATACAAATTCTTCTTATTAAATTATACAACACAATTCGACAAACTGAGCAAAAACTTTTCGACAAAATATGACAAAAAATTCACTTTGCTAAATATACGGAGGTTCAATCTTGACATTTTAAGTTATATAATATATAATGTTTTGATAAGCTATAATGTAAAAGCTACGGCTTTATAAAAATTTTTATGTAAGGGGAAAATAACTATGGCAGTTAAAAATTTATCTGTATCAAAAGAAGGATATAAAAAGTTAGAAGATGATTTAGAATACCTTGTAACGGTTAAAAGAAGCGAGGTTGCGGCTAAGCTTAAAGAAGCTCGCTCTTTCGGAGACCTTTCAGAAAACGCTGAGTATGACGAGGCAAAGAACGAACAGGGTATATTAGAAGCTAGAATTACTGAGCTCGAACAGATGATTGCCAATGCAATTATTGTTGACGACGACAATATATCCTTAGAGGAAGTATCAATCGGCTCAAAAATAAAAATTGAGGATTTAGAGCTTGGCGATACAGAGGTTTTACAGATCGTAGGTTCAACCGAATCTGATCCTGACAATGGAAAGATTTCTGATGATTCACCTATCGGAAAGGCTGCTTTGAAGAAGAAGGTCGGAGATGTTTTTGAGGTTGAGGCACCTGTCGGACTTCTTAAATTCAAGGTTCTTGAAATCAGCAAATAATTCGTAAGAGCATCAGGACAATATAACATAAAGGAGCAATACAGATGAGTGACGAGATTTTAAACGAGGTTTCTGAAGAAGAAATATCTCAGAATGAAATTCACGAGCTAAAGCAGATAAGAATTGACAAGCTGAACGAGTTAAAGTTAAAGGGCGAAAATCCCTACGAAATAACAAGCTATGATGTTACCATAAAAAATGCAGTTGCAAAGGCTGAATATGAAAAGGCTGAGGCTCAGATTATTGCTGAGGCGGGCGATGATGAAGAAGCTAAAAACGCTGGTCTTGACAAGCTTAAAGAAAAGACTGTCCGCATAGCCGGAAGAATTATGAGCTGGCGTGATATGGGCAAGGCAAACTTCATAGACGTTCGTGACGGAAGCGATAGAATTCAGGTTTATATAAGAATGAACGATATCGGCGAAGACACCTTTGCCGAGTTCAAGAAATGGGATATTGGCGATATTATAGGCATTGAAGGCTTTGTTTTCAGAACAAGGCGTGGCGAAGTTTCGATTCACGCCAAAGAAATCAAACTCTTGTCAAAGTCTCTGCTGCCTCTACCCGAGAAATGGCACGGTCTTAAAGACAGAGACCAGAGATACCGTCAGAGATATGTTGACCTTATCTGTAATCCTGATGTTAAGGACACCTTTATAAAGAGAAGTCTTATCCTAAAAGAAATAAGAAAATATCTTGACGAGCGCGGTTATCTTGAAGTCGACACGCCTGTTCTCCACACTCTTGAAATAGGTGCGGCGGCTCGTCCGTTTGTTACTCACCACAACGCCCTTAATTTAGATATGTACCTTCGTATTGAGACTGAGCTTTATCTAAAAAGACTTATTGTCGGTGGATTTGACAAGGTTTATGAGGTCGGCAGAATATTCAGAAACGAAGGTATGGACACCTCTCACAACCCTGAGTTCACCACAATAGAGATGTATCAGGCATATACAGACTATCACGGTATGATGGACTTAATTGAGGATATGTACGTCACTATCACAAAGAAAGTCTGCGGAAGTGATGTTATAACCTATCAGGGAACTGAAATCAACATGGCTTCTCCGTGGGAGCGTTTGACTATGGTTGAGGCTGTTAAGAAATATGCAGGAGTTGACTACAACGACTGGGCTACCGACGAGGACGCAAGAGCCTGTGCTAAAGAAAAGGGTGTAGAGGTTGACGAAGGCGACAAGGCTACGAAAGGTCATGTTCTTATTGCGTTCTTTGACGCTTTTGTTGAGGACAAGCTGATCCAGCCTACAATAATTTACGACTATCCTGTTGAGAACTCGCCGCTTGCCAAAAGAAAGCCGTCAAACTCTGCATTCACAGAGAGATTTGAATATTTCATCTACTGCAGAGAGATGGGCAATGCGTTCTCTGAGCTTAACGACCCTATCGACCAAAAGGAGAGGTTTGTACGTCAGGTTGAGGCAAAGCGAGCACAAGGTGCTAACGCCGAAGTTGACGAGGACTTCATAACAGCGCTTGAATACGGTATGCCGCCTACAGGCGGACTTGGTTTCGGTCTTGACAGACTTGTTATGCTGCTTACCGATTCGGGTTCAATCAGAGACGTGTTATTGTTCCCGACAATGAAGTCCTTACCGAACGACAAGTAAGAAAAACCCAGTGTTTATGCGGGTTTCGGGACTTTCAAAATCAAATAAATTTACCTCTTTACACCAAATTTACACCAATCGGTGCTAAAAACGGTGCAGAGACTAAAAAATCGCATAATT
>CANQJW010000052.1 GCA_947624345.1 uncultured Clostridia bacterium
TTTTTGGCATCTTCATTATACCATATTTTGAAGTTACTTCTCTTTTTTATTGGGTCATATCATTTTAGCACATACAACCGTTGAAAAATTTAGAGGTATAAATTGCGTACATACACTTGAAAAATAAAACAAACTGTGATATACTATAAAAGATTTAAGGTTCATTCAATCCGAGATATAGGTGTGCAGGTCCTGTGCAATGAAACGCTGTGAACCATGTCAGGCGGGGAACCGAGCAGCATTAAACTGTTTGTTTTATGTGACACAGCTTCGCCTGCATGCCTGTATGTCGGATTGATTGTTTTTAGCATTTTAAGGGAGGAAAGTTTATGTATCACGCATTGTACAGAAAATGGCGGCCTCTTAGCTTTGACGATGTTGTTTCTCAGCCGCATATTACTACCACCCTTAAAAATCAGATTCAAAACAATAAGATTGCTCACGCATATCTTTTTACAGGCTCACGAGGAACAGGAAAAACAACCTGTGCGAGGATTTTTGCAAAGTCTGTAAACTGTGCTAATTCAAAGGACGGTAATCCCTGCCTTGAATGTGAAATATGCAAAAGTGCCGACAGCGAGTCGCTTATTGATATTATAGAGATTGACGCAGCTTCTAACACAGGCGTTGACGACATAAGAGCGCTAAAAGAATCAGCTGAGTTTTTACCTGAGCAGTGCAGATATAAGGTCTATATCATTGACGAGGTTCATATGCTTTCAATCAATGCTTTCAATGCACTGCTAAAAATTATGGAAGAGCCTCCTGCACACGTTATATTTATCCTTGCAACAACAGAGGTTCACAAGGTGCCTGCAACGATAATTTCACGCTGTCAACGCTTTGATTTCAGGCGAATCAGAATCGAAGATATTGTTTCAAGACTTGAGTTTATTGCAAGTCAGGAAAACATTAAGCTTGACAATGATGCTGCAATCTTAATCGCTAAATTATCCGACGGCGGAATGCGAGATGCACTTTCCTTGCTTGACCAATGCATTGCATATTCTGATAATGTTGATTTAAAAACTGTGTCAGATGCCGCAGGAATCGCAGGACGAGATTATTTATTCACCATTATTGACGGCATTTTCGCCAAAGATATAACTGGAGTTATGGAAACCATAGCTTCTCTTTACGATATGGCTAAGGATATGACAAGGCTCTGTAACGAGCTTTTAGAGCAGATGAGAAATCTAATGCTTATCAAAGCTGTTCCAGGGAATGATACTGTAATGTGTCTTCCTGACGAATACAAAAGACTTGAGAAAATCGCAAGCCAAACCGATATGGAAAGTATTCTTGAGAAAATTGAGGATTTAAGCGAATGTAATGAAAACCTTGCAAAAGCTACTTCCAAACGGATAGAGCTTGAAATGTGTATGGTCAAGCTTTGTGCTAACTATGGAAATGCTGTAAACAGCTATACTGAAAACAAAGTGGTGGCTTATGAAAATAACAAAGCGATACCTGTTAATCCGGAACCCCCGCATGAGAACCTTCCGCCTGTTCCACCCGAGCAAACCGGGCAGACTGTTGATCCCCCTAAGAAGAAAATAACCTCACAAGACTTCGCACCGCTTGATTGTTGGGACGAGGTTGTGGACAGGTTCAAAAATGAATGTCCGTCGGCAGTTGGTTTTTTAACAGATTCAAAGGCGTTTATTTATGAAAACATAATTCTGATAATTGTCAAAGATATGTTTTATCTGAATATGTTCAAGCGTCAAATTTCAGATGTTAATAAGGTTATAACTGAGTTTTTCGGAAAGAAGTTTACTGTTTCGGTCAAGGCAAAAGACGCAAGTGAAAATCCATCCGGAGATTCTGATAATAAAATTACTCATGAGCCTAAGAAATCAAGCCCTATTGATAAGCTTATTGACAAGGCGAAAAGTGAAAATATTGATATTGAAATAAAATAATTTATAATATGGAGGAACACTATGAAAGCAAGATTACCTGCTGGTATGGGCGGCGGACCGCAAAATATGAACCAGATGCTTAAACAAGCACAAAAAATGCAGGAGGATATTCAGAGAGTTCAGGCTGAGCTCGAGGAAAAAACCTTTAAGGCTTCAGTCGGCGGCGGAGCTGTTGAGATTGAGGTTTTAGGAAACAAAACTGTTCAGTCGCTTAAAATAAAGCCTGAGGTTGTTGATCCTGATGATGTGGAGATGCTTGAGGATTTGATTATGAGTGCTTTTAACGAGGCAATCAACAATATAGAAAAGGAAAACGAAGAGCAAATGTCCAAGGTGACCGGCGGCGTATCTCTTCCGGGGTTATTCTAATGGCAGAGGCTAATGCACTTCCTTTGGTTGAGCTTGCAGAGCAATTTGCAAAGCTCCCCGGAATAGGTATGAAAACTGCACAAAGGCTTGCATACTTTGTTATGTCTATGAGCAAAGAGGAAGCTCTTGAATTTTCCGAGGCAATAATTCGTGCGCACAGCACAGTTCATATGTGCAGAATATGCCAGAACCTCACCGACAAGGAAATCTGTCCGATTTGTGACGACATAGCGCGTGACCATACAACTATCTGCGTTGTTGAAAGCCCTAAGGATATTTCTGCCTTTGAGCGTACAAGAGAGTACAAGGGAGTTTATCACGTTCTTCATGGTCTTATCTCCCCCATTAACAATGTAAGCCCTGATGACATAAAGATAAAAGAGCTCTTGGAAAGAGTAAACAATGAAGAAATTTCCGAGGTAATAATGGCAACCAACCCAACCGTTGAGGGCGAAGCAACTGCAATGTATATTTCAAGACTTTTAAAGCCTCTCGGAATAAAGGTTACAAGACTTGCGTTTGGGCTTCCTATCGGAGGAATTTTGGAATACGCTGATGAGGTAACTCTTTTTAAGGCACTTGAAAACCGAAGCGAGATTTAATGTTAAAAATACAAGGTACATATCAGTTTTGATGTGTACCTTTTTATTTATGTTTTTATGTTATGCTAATAACTCCACTCTCCGCTGCAATTCCGGCATCATACTTTCTTAAGTATAAGCTTATCATATTTCTGAGTTATTTATAAGTCTATCTCCTCTGAAAAAATTATTTATCCCTTACCATCAATACCACGCACTCCACATGAGTCGTCCTCGGGAACATATCAACAGCTCGTCCCTTAACTGCTTTATAGCCATTGTCGCATAGATACTTTACATCCCTTGCCGCCGTCGACGGATTGCAGGAAACCATTATTATTTTTCGTGGTGACATTTTAAGCATTGCATCAAGTGACACGCTGTCGCAGCCTTTTCTCGCAGGGTCGGCAATAATTATGTCGGGAGTCTCTCCACTCTCAATCAACTTGTTTGCAATCTCTCCTACATCACCGCAGATAAATTCAGCATTATTTATCCCGTTTATCTCGGCATTGAGCTTTGCGTTTTCCACAGCGTCGTGAATAATCTCCACGCCTATTAGCTTTTTAACACCTTTTGCCAGTGAAAACCCTATCGTCCCTATTCCGCAATATAAATCAAGAAGCGTCTCGTTTCCTTTCAAATCCGCATAATCTTTTACAATCCCATAAAGCTTTTCTGCCTGGGCTGTGTTTATCTGATAAAAAGAGTGAGGCGAAATTCTCACCTTGATTCCGCACATAATATCGGTGATGTATTCCCTACCCCAAAGAACCTCATTACGTCTGCCGAGAATTACATTTGTCTTATTTGGGTTTACGTTCAAAACAATGCTTTTTATCTCGGGAAATGCTTTTGATATTTCCTCGGAAATATTTTTAAGTATGTTGTCTCGCTTTGTAACCACAATGCAAAGCATTATCTCTTTTGTGTGAAAACCCTGCCTTATATAAATATGACGGATCTGACCCTTACCTGTCTCTTCGTCATATGCCTTAAAGCCGTTCTTTCCTAACAGTTTTACCGTATAATCTGCAATTTGATTGAAAATCTCTGGCTGTAAAAGACAGCTCTCATTATTAACTACACGATGCGAACGCTTTGAAAAAAATCCACATTCAAGTCTTCCGTCACGCTCGCAAACAGGATACTGCGCCTTGTTGCGATAGTGAAAAGTTTCCTCACAGCCGAGAATATTTTCTAAATCAATTGACAGCTTCCCTATTCTTTCAAATGAGTCCTTAACAAAACTCTGCTTGGATATTAGCTCTGCATCATAATTTATATGTCGGAAAGAACAGCCCCCGCACTTTTTATATGTACAGCAATCTGCTGATATTCTGTCCTTTGAGGGAGTTAGAATTTTCACGATTATACCGTAAGCGTAGGTCTTTTTAAGCTTTACAATTTTGCAGTCTATTTCATCACCGATTGCAGTGAATGGCACAAAAACTGCCATTCCCTCATATCGTCCAACTCCGTTGCCCTCGTTTGTTATGCTGTCTATTTTAAGTTTTACAATATCGTTTTTCTTCATAATCACTCAGCTATCATAATATATTTTGTTTGCAAAATTCCCATGCCTCGTTTTTCTTTTCAAGCATAGTATCAAAATGCTTAATATATTCAAGTGGAAATTTATAATTAAATATTCTCTTTAAATGTCCGTCCCTTGCAACAAGCTTTGTTGAAGCTCCTGCCCCCAAAGCAATTATAGACTGATTTTCCTCCATAATATAGATGTTATATAAGCTTTCTTTATATGGCTTTGACCAGCCTATGTTTTCTAAATTTTCAAGCATATTTTTTTGCCTGTATAAATAATACGGATCGTACCCGCTCTCCATAAGCCTTTTTGATGCGTATTCAACCATCTTCTCGGCAGGATTATCTATAACCGTTTCGCTCCTTCGGTTCAAATCAGCGGCACGCTTTATCGACAGCGTATGAACCGTCACATTCTCAGGGTCAAGACGCAGAATCTCATCTACAGTTTTCATAAAGCTCTCGACTGTATCCGTCGGCAATCCTGCTATCAGATCGGTATTTATGCTGTTAAAGCCAATTTCTTTTGTTAGCATGTAGCTGTCAACAAACTGCTTTACAGTGTGCCGTCTGTCTATGGCTTTTAAAACACTGTCGTTCATAGTCTGAGGGTTGATAGAAACCCTGTCAGCACCGCAGGACTTTATAATCTCAAGCTTTTCTCTTGTTATAGTGTCGGCTCTTCCTGCTTCAACTGTGTATTCTCTCAAAGATGATAAATCAAAACTGTCGGATATAGCTTTCATTATCTTTTCAAGCTGACTTGCATCAAGCGACGTCGGTGTTCCTCCTCCGAAATATACTGTATCAAGCCTAAGACCTTTATCTGAAAACATATTTGCAGTGTAAGCAATCTCATCACAAAGACGGTCAACATACTCAGGAATCAGCTTTATACTGCTCTCAACCGACTGAGAAACAAACGAACAATATGAGCATCTCGACGGGCAAAATGGTATCGACACATAAAGGCTGAACGACTTGCTGCTAATATCCTCAAGCGCTCTTTTCTGAGTAAGTGCCGTTTTATAGGCAATGTCAATTTTAGACTTATCACAAAGAAAAGTCTCTGATAACTCGCTCTCAATATCCTGTCTTGACATTCCCATATCTATCATTTTATTCACACGCTTAACAGGGCGGATACCCGTCAATATTCCCCATTTTGCAGACTTTCCTGTCAGTGCTGTCAGGCACTTAAATAATAATCTTGCAAGAGTTATTTCACAATCGCCTTCATAGTTATCCGCTGAGTTTAATATACTCTGAACTCTTGCATCACTCTTTCCGTCAATTCTGCAGACAGTATAGAGATATGTATTCTCTTTCCCCTTTTTGCGTCTTATAAAGCAATAATCACCGACCAGATATTCAGGCTTTATATCATAGTGAATGTCAAAAAGCGTTGCAGGAATAAACAGCTTAACAACGCTTTCAAGTTCATATTTAAAATCATTACCGCTGAAAATTAAAGTCATATTACAATCTTCCCATATACGGATTCAGTGCCTTTTCATCAAACAAGCTCGTAGGATAGCCGTGCCCTGTATATACAGTATAGTCAAAATCAATTTCCTTAAGCCTTTTAAGCGATTTTATTATCTCTGTCGTACTTCCGTCAATCATATCCGTTCTTCCTATAGACCTATAAAAAAGAGTATCTCCTGAAAACATAACCTCACCGCATATATAGCAGACAGAACCGCTCGAATGTCCGGGCGTTGACAAAACTTTTAGCTTAATTTCATCCTGAGTTATAATGTCCCCGTCCTCCAAGGCAATTGCATCTTTATATGGCTTAAAGGTTACTTCAATATGGTTTGATGCAAGACTAAGATTAGCGTCATACAGCTTACTTATGTCACCGGAGTGAATATAAACCTCACAGCCTGTTTTTTCTGTCAGATCACAAACTGCCCCTATATGATCAAAATGACCGTGAGTAAGCAAAATCTTTTTTAAGGTAAGTCTGTTTTCTTTAATCTGAGAGATAATATAATCTGCATCACCGGGCGCATCAATCAAAACAGCATTTTTACTGTCAGTACATACAATATAGGAATTAGTATCCATAATACTAATTGGCTTAAGTTTAATTATTTTCATTGTGAAACTCCTTTTTAGAAATAGCGTTCCGCCGCAATTGTCAATTATCTATTGTCAATTATCCATTATCAATTGTCAATCATCTTGCCTCTTGCTTCTAACCTCTAGCCTCTAGCAGCTGAGAGCCTCCGGCGGCTCGCCGGTCAATTATTTTCTTGTTCTGTCAACAGAAATAACGCTATCAATTTTCTTGAGTCGTGTGATTACATTATCCAACTGCTCGGTTCCTGCAACACTGATAGTAACTATAACGTTTGCGTTGCCGTTTTTAAGTTCTCTTGCAAAGGCCTCGTGCATTGGGATTTTGATTGCAACCAAAACATTTGAAATATCCGCGAGCAATCCTATTCTGTTATATGCAACTAAGTCAAGCGTTGCCCTGAAGTATGATGTGTTTCTGTCCTCAGCCCAGCGAACAGAAACCCATCTCTGACTGTTTTCTTCATTTTTTATCTGATTTATAAAGTTTACACAATCTCTTTTATGAACAGAAATGCCGTGTCCTTTTGTTATAAAGCCTATTATGTCGTCTCCGGGAAGTGGAGAACAGCATGCCGCAAACTTAACAAGACAATCGCCTATTCCATCTACAATAACTCCTGACGAATTGCTCTTGCTTGCATATGTCTGAACATTTATATCTGATTTATCAACTTCCGACTGTTTCCCATACTTTTTATTATAAGAATCTTTAAGTCTTCTGATAAGCTTGTGGAGCTGAACACCGCCGTAACCGATTGCAGCATAAAAGCTATCGAGACTATCACAGTTGTGACGCTTTATATCCGGTGCAAGAAACTCCTCTAAATCTTCATCGGGAACACGAATGAAGTTTCGCTTAAACTCACGTTCAAGCTCCGCCTTACCCTCTACAATGTTTTCCTCACGGCGTTCTTTCTTGAACCATGAACGTATTTTAGATTTTGCCTCGTTTGTCTTTGCAATATCAAGCCAAGACCTGCTTGGACCGTGATTTTCATTATTAGAAGTTAAAATCTCAATAATTTCGCCAGTCTGAATCTTATGGTCGATAGACACCATTTTGTTATCGGCCTTAGCACCTATCATCTTATGACCTACCTGCGTATGAATTGCATATGCAAAGTCGATAACGGTTGAATCAATAGGGAGCGAAATCATATCGCCCTTTGGCGTATATGCAAAAACATCTTCAGGAGCAAGATCGTTCTTTATTGTTCTGACGATTTCCTCTACGTCGTCGGCCTCTTTCTGAGCCTCTAGAATTTTTCTTATCCACGCAAGACGCTCATCATTTTTATCCTTTTTAGTTATTCCCTCTTTGTACTTCCAGTGTGCGGCAATTCCGTATTCAGCAGTGCGATGCATTTCCCAGGTTCTTATCTGAACCTCAAACGGAATACCCTCACGGCCGATAACCGTTGTATGAAGTGACTGATACATATTCGGCTTAGGCGTTGATATATAGTCCTTAAATCTGTTTGGAATAGGATTGAACATCTCGTGGATTATGCCGAGTACACCATAACATTCTGTTACAGTATTTACAATAATTCTTACAGCATACTTATCATAAATCTGGTCTATATCCTTGCCGTCACGGAAAATCTTTTTATAAATTCCGTAATTGCTTTTAACACGTCCCTCAATTTCAGGAACAGGATCAAAATCCTGTTTAAGCCTTTCTCTTATTCTGTCCTTTATCTTTTCAATAAGCTCGATACGCTTTTCCTTACGCATATTCATCTGCTTGTCGATTTCTTCATATGCATATGGATCTAAATACTGAAATGAGAGATCTTCTATTTCTTCTTTTATAGACTGTATTCCCAGCCTGTGAGCAATAGGTGCATAGATATTCATTGTCTCAAGAGCAGTAGTTCTTCTTTTTGCGTCAGATCTGTAATGAAGTGTACGCATATTATGAAGCCTGTCACAGAGCTTTATGATAATAACCCTTATGTCCTGACTTGTTGCAAGTATAATCTTTCTGACATTCTCCGCCTGCTGTTCCTCTTTTGTTGCAAGAGGAATTTTCCTCAGCTTTGTAAGTCCGTCAACAAGCATAGCAACATCAGGACCAAGCTCGTTTTTTACCTGCTCGATAGTAAAATCAGTATCCTCAACAACATCGTGCAGAAGTGCCGCACAAATAGAATCTGTATCCATTCCAAGGTTGATTGCAATAAGTGCAACCGCAATAGGGTGAGTTATATAAGGCTCGCCCGAATCACGAGTCTGTCCTTCGTGTTTTTTATCAGCAAGCTCATAAGCACGAGTGATTTTATCTAAATCGTACTTTTTATCCTCGCTGGTGATTTTCTCAATCAACAAATCAATTGAATATAATTTTGAATTTGCCATAACATCTTCAGTCCTTGCTAATTATAAAGAATATATATCATTTAAAACAGTTGACTGTGATAAATCAACTTTCTTTAAAACCTCAACTACTTGTACCACCTGTCTTGATGCAATAAACTTGATAAGTCCCAGTTCGTTAAAAGCGTCAAGACAAATGCGAAGCTTAAAATAGTTCATCGACTGTGTGTTGAATTTCATAAACAGTTTATCAATCGACACACGCTTTATTGCCATTATGTATTTATAAATCCGAACAAGCTCATCTCTTGACGGCTTGATTCTATGGATAACATTTCTAGGAACACCCTCGCCACGCTTATAGGCCTCATAACAGGATTTTGCCGCAAAATATTGCTTTCCTGAAATACCATGATTTCTAAAATCAACAACCTTTATTGAAAGCTGACTACTGCCGTTATACTCTGTAACCTCAAGATTGACAAGCATATCAATCCGATCACCACAATTGAATGAAAGGGTTTCTGGCGGTCTTGAAAACATAAGTGCCGTCTGAGTTATACCATCGTAGGAAAACTCTATCTTTGAATGTTTACCCTGTGAGAGCGGAATAATCTTATTGACAACAGCTCCGATTATTGCAAATATAGGTGCTCTGTTGCCCTCACCAAACGGTTCCAAAACCTTAAGACTCTCAACCAAAGATAAATCAAAATCTTTAGCCTCAAGCAATTTATCCGCTGTGATTTTCATACCACTTAATTTTTCACACTCGCTTGCAAACTTCGATACAAGCTTAATAAACCGAGGAATCTCCTCCGCTTTTATCGTCAGTCCCCCTGCTCTCTTATGACCTCCGTATTTTTCTAAGGTATCCTCGCAGTATTTAAGACACTTATATACATTGAAGCCCTCAAAGCTCCTTGCAGAGCCTCTGCCTATTCCGTCATCATCAACGGAAATTATGATATTCGGCTTTCCGTATAGTTCCATTATTTTAGAGGACACTATTCCGATAACGCCGTGATGCCAGCCCTTACCACTTAATACCAGTACCTTTTCATATAATATATCAGGGTTTAGGTCAATATATTCAAATATATCCTTTAATATCAAATTCTCAGTTTCTCTCCGCCGATTATTTAGCATTATCAGATTGTCAACATTAAATTTAGCACCTTCGTCCTCGGAAATCAATGCCTCAACTGCAATAGATGCTGACGCAAATCTTCCTGCCGCATTTATCCTCGGACTTAATCCGAATGAAACATTGGCAGCTGTGATTGTATTCTTATTTATTCCGCATTTTTCTAGTAAATATAACAGTCCGTAGTTCTCGCTGTTTTTAATCATCTCAAAGCCATATCTGACTAAAGCTCTGTTTTCACCTCTGAGTGGGACAACATCTGCAATAGTTCCAACAGCAACAAGATCAGAAAATTGTTCCAAAACAATAGAATAATCACCATCAAGTGCTGCACAAAGCTTGAATGCCACGCCAACACCCGCTAAGTCCTTACAAGGCGACGGACAATCACTGCGATTTGGATTTACTACTGCCTCGGCAACTGGCAATTCGTCACCTGGTTGGTGGTGGTCCGTTATGACAAGCTTCATTCCAAGCTTTTTGATATATTCGGCCTCTTCGACAGCCTGAATTCCGTTGTCAACAGTTATTATAAGCGATACACCTTGCTCCTTTAACTTATCAATAGCATTACAGTTGAGGCCATAACCCTCGTCACGGTCAGGAATATAATACATAACATCTGCACCGCTGGATTCAAGATATTTAACTAAAATAGTTGTTGCAGTAACGCCGTCACAATCATAATCACCATAAACGCAAATAAATTCGCCTTCATATATTGCCTGGGAAATAACCTCAACGGCTTTTGGCATATCCCTCAACATTAAAGGATCAGAAAGCTCATCATTGTTGAAAAACTTAACAAGCATATCCATAATAACATAACCTCTTGATACCAAAATCTCGGCACAGAGTGATGTTAAATCAGTTTTTCGCATAATTTCCCCGACAATTTCAGGTTCAGGCTTTTTTATTTCCCAGCGTTTCATATATTTTTCCTCTCTAAGCATTTGATTATTTATTGTAACATAATTTTGGATTTTTTTCAATATAAAAAGAGCGTCCACTATGTGAACGCCCTTTTTTGTATCTACTTAACCTTTACCTTCTTCTTACTCTTGAACCACTTACTATACACCTTCTGCATCTTGCCCTTTGCGTCCTTGTAAGTAGCGTAAGCCCTTACCCGAACAAAGTATTTCTTCTTGCTCTTTAGCTTCTTGATAACAACCTTGTTCTTGACAGTCGCCTTGTTGATTACATTCTTCTTGAAGTTCTTCTTAATAGATGCCTGTGCCTCATAACCTGCTGCCTTTGCAACCTTTTTCCAAGAAACTGTTATCTTCTTTTTGCCCTTTGCCTTTGCTGTTAGGCTTACGATTTTCGCCTGCTTTATCGCCTTTTCAGCGGCAGCCTTAGCCTCTGA
>CANQJW010000053.1 GCA_947624345.1 uncultured Clostridia bacterium
TCATTAGGAGCCAGAGTAAACTCTGACTGCAAAGCGCCGCACGAATTTGTATTGAAGTTCATCTTGCCGTCGCACTTTCCGTTTTCAACTGCTATAGGGTTTGAGTATGTTCTGTATGGTCCTATAAAGCTGTCCAGATCTCCGTTGCAGGAAGTAACAGGTGCGCCGACCAAGCCAAAAAATCTTTCTCTGTGGTTCGAGCCGGTTTCGTCCTTGCCGCTGTTCTCGTTTATGTGCTGAAGAATTTTATTTCCCTCAAAGCTTGTTCTTGTTATGAACAGAGTGTATTGTAAGTTTACCTGATCCTGTTCGTAGTTGTTGTCGTTTGTGAACTCGATAAAACCGAATGTTGACAGCTTTCTGTCTTTAATATCGTTGTTTGTGATCTTACATCTCCAAACCTCATATGTCTTTCCATTCGGAACATAGTATGTAGTCTCTGATGCGATTTTTGAATACTCGCTCTTTATGGTTGTATAAGCTGTTCCGTGATGGCACTCGCTCTTGTAATCCTCAAGCGGCTTACCCACAGGCTGCCACGACGCCGACCAGTAGTCACATGACTCGTTATCTCTGATGTAGATATATCTTCCCGGAAGTGCCATATTTGAATTAAAGCGATATCTTGCGATTCTTCCGTTTGCACCGCTCTTTACAAAGCTGTAACCTGCAGCATTGTTTGATATGATTGCTCCATACTCTGGCGAACCTAAATAGTTTACCCAAGGGGCCGGTGTATCGGGTCTTGTGATAACATATTCCTTGTTTTCAAGGTCAAAGTAACCAAACTTCATATTATCTCTCCTTATATGTAATTTGAATTATTTTCCGTCTGTAAGTTTACATTTTCCCTCACATAAACAGTATCTCTATATTATCACATTAGATTTTAATTTACAAGGGGGGTAGACGCAATTTTTTCAATATTTTTTGGAGATTTTTATATAGTACCAAAATACAAAACACAACAAAACCGCCCGACAGCTTTTTAGCTACCGAGCAGTTTTCTAATCTTAAAATTATATTTTGTTTTACTTTCAATAACTTTTTAGTCAAAAAAAGATGAAAATATCACTACTACAATCCCTATAATCGACATAGATAATCCTATGATCGCAAGCTTATCTAAACCATCCTTTTTTGCTCTTGCTAATTGCTCAAATAAAATACAAATAAAAATAATAACAATTGCAATTTGTAAGATAACATTTTTCATAGCCAGTCCTATACTCCCGTTACAGCGATATCTTTATACCGCTGTAGTAGCGCTTTAAAATCTGGTCGAACTTATATCCGCCCTTGCTTGCATAAAACTGAGCGCCCCACTGGCTCATTCCGACGCCGTGACCGTAGCCGTAAGTAGTGAATGTAAAATACCCATCGCTGTAGCTTACGGTAAAGGCAGAGGATCTGAGCCCGAAAAGCGAGCGGACTTTATCGCCTGTAAGCGTTAGCTTGCCGTCTATCGAAACATAGCCGACATATTTACCGTTAAAGTGAGAAATAGCCTTTATCCAGTTTTTCTTCTTTGTCGAAAGTGTAACTCCCTGCTTTTTAAGTATTTTCTTAACATCTTTCTTTGACATAGTTTTAGTTATACCGTAATTAGGGTCATAAGCTTCGTCATACTTGCTGTAAACAGATTTGAGATACGGGTAATTTCCTTCCCAAACATTAGCGCAGTCAGCCGTACAGCCTGCCGTTGAAGCACAGAATACTGCGCTTATCACCGATCCGTTATATGTACATACAAGTCCCTGAACAGATTTGACTGCCTTCTCTATCTTTGAATTATATCCTGATTTTGCACCAAGCTCAGGAGTTATGCCGTTCACCCTGCAATATCTAAGATATGTATAAGCCGCAACCGCTTGTGCCTTTAATGCTTCTTCGTTCCAGCTTGAGTCCATTTCTCCGTTCACTATCTGGCACAATATATCAAAGCCGTTTGACTTCAATTTCTTGCCTGTTATAACATTCTTTATTGTATATGTTTCCTTTGATATATCCCTTGTCTTATATCCGTCCGACTTTTTAGCCGTAACAGCTTTTATGGCTTTTATCTTTGTTGCCTTAGTCGTAGTGGCAGTCTTTTTCTTCTTTGCTGTCGTTGTGGAAGTTTTCTTTTTAGTTGTGGAAGTTTTCTTTTTAGTTGTTGTAGTTTTCTTTTTCGTCGTTGCCTGAGTAGTCTTTATCTTTTTTGAAGTAGTTGTGACAGCCTTTTTCCTTGTTGATTTTTTAATCTTTTTTGCGGTTGTCACTGTTGTCTTTTTAGCCTTATTCGTTTTCTTTGATGCAGATTTTTGTGTTGTCTTTTTAGCCTTATTTGTTTTCTTTGATGCAGATTTTTGTGTTGTCTTTTTAGCCTTATTTGTTTTCTTTGATGTAGCTTTCGATTTCTTAGTTGAAGATGTTTTGGATTTTTTATTTAATTTAGAAGTTTTTGGAGCCTTAGCCGTAGTTTTGAAAGCAATAGAATCTAAATCTATCTCATACTGTTCGGGTCCTGTGGTGTTCCATTCAACAGTCGTCCTGCTCGTTGTCCTGCTAGCTTCATCGGGTTGAACAACCTCGATTTTGCTTCCGTTTATGCCAAAAGCGATAAGAAAAATCACCCCTAAACAAAGCAGGAAACCAATAATAAACACTATATTTTTATTTCTTATCTTTCCAAAAAATGATTTAAACTTTTTCATTTCGTTTGCCTCTCATTTTGATCAGTATTTTTCTCAAAAATCACGCACTTACAAAAAAACTAAAATTTTTACACGCTTTAATGATAATACAAAAAAATAGGAAAGTCAAGAAAATTCATGACTTTCCCATCTTTAACCATAATTCGTCGGCGTCACAAGGTCTAGTTATAAACCTTATAAACCTTTAGGTATCTTACTCCCCACTGAAGAGCCTCGCTATTAGAATCAACATATAAGTCGAGAACATTGTTGACTATCGCTCCGCCTCTGTCCTCTACTGTATACACATTTCCGTTGAACATCAGCTTTGTTCCGAATGGGAATCTGCTTGGCGCGGCAATTGTTCTTCCTGCCTCACACCTTGTTCCGCTTGCAGTTCTTGCAGTCGGGCCGGCAGAATAAGCTGTGATCTTAAAGGTTCCTAAACACTCTTTAGATACGCTTTCCTCTGTTGTGGTAACATTTGAAGGCTTTGAGCCAAGATATGACGCCAAAATATAGCCTGACTGTCCCTTAACCTTAACAGGATAAAATCCGTTTTTCTTTTTACCAGTAACAGCTGCCTTTGTACCTCTCTTGACAATTTTTATAACATCAGCAGATATACTTGCTTTCTTTCTCAAGTTCACATCTTCCTGAGCATATAAATCGTCAACTACCATTGTTGTAATCTTTTTATTTACACTTCTGACCTTTGTCGTTTTGTTGTCTGTCTTTACATTCTTTGTCTCTTTTGTCAATGCACTTTTTGTCTTTACTGCAACAGTAACAGTTCCCTTAACAGTCTTTTTCTCTTTCTTGACTGTTGTAGCGATCTTAGATGATTTTTCTGTAACAGTAGTAACCGGCTCTGTTACTTCCTCAGAAGTCTGAGTTAAATCATTCTTTGACGCCTCTGCCTTACACCAGCTTGTAGCTGATACAGACGTTGCCTCTGTTGTTGGGTTTGGCTGAGTAGTGGTTGTTGCTTCAGCGTTCGCATTGGCTATGCCCTCGAAATCAGCAAGAGCTGTCATTGAAATAGCTCCGACTGCTAATACTACGGCAATAACGATACTCAGCTTAGCTCCCAGTCCCTTGAAGAAGGTTTTCCCGTTAAGCTCATAACCGGTGAGCCTACTAGAGACACCTTCAACAGTGTCCTTTCGCTTCATTTCAATCACTTTGCCTTTCCGGCAACTAAAAAAAACAGTTGCCTAAATTTCAAAATGTCCTCTCCAAAGAATTTTGAAATTATAAAAAATTTATTTTACTGCTAAAAGCAGTAATTAACTTTAGCTTATGCTGTATGTCTTAGTAATCCCAGCCCTTATACATTGTGACCTGTCCCCAGACATCTCTCCAGCATTTTGGAAGATAAATATCTTTATCCTCCTTCTTTCGATATGAGTTAACCATTTTCTCAATATCTTTTTTATTTTCACCCTTGCGGATTTTTCTTGCTGTAATAACCCATCTTAAATCCTTGACCTCGTTAGAGCAGGTTGAGAGAGTTACATACTCGTCATTTTTGTTGTATTTAATATCACTTGAATACCATGATCTTTTTTCAATACCCTCTTTGAAATTCTCAAAGGTATACTTGTCGTCGTCGAAGTCGGTAAACCTCCAGTAATAGAAAACCTTTCCGTCATCCTGACTTTCCTTATAGCTCGCTATATAAGCGCCTATGATTATATACCTGTCTCCGTTTGTATAGAGAGTGTCAAAATCAATTATAGGGTTTTGCTTTAAGAACTTTACTCCTCTTTTATATTCGCCTAAGTGGGTGAACATTGTTCCCACACTTCTCATATTGTGACCGTAAATCGTTATAACGTCCGGTCTGTGAAAGGGAGTTATCGGAACGAAGTAATCAGCAAAAAGTGTTCCCGATTCCAAAGTGTTTCCGTAAATATCCTTGTGGAGGTATTCTCTGTTATCATCTACCTGAACAACAGGATAATTTATAAAACAGGTCTTCGGATCGTCTTTTTCTGCTCTGAATGAATCAATCTTTACCCAGCCGATAATATCCTGATTAAGCGAATAAAGCTCATACCATTTTGGCAGCATCTCTTCCGGCGTTAATAGGTTTTCCTGCGGAAGCTCAACCTTTCGTTCGTCTATATTCGCATCAGGCTCAAACTCCTGAATTTTAGCAAGTGTCGCTAACTCTTCATCGCTGGCATTATAATAGTCAATAAGCTCGCCTAAGGATATACAGAAAATAACGATAGATGCTATAAAGACAAATTTTCTGATTATATCAGAAAGTGTATCGCCTTTCCAAGGACAAAAATACTTTAACACCCTTAAAAAGAAATTGCTGTCATCTTTTCTCTCTAAACCGGATAGCTCATTTTCAATTGACATTTAAACTACCTCAGCTTTCTTTATCAGCTCAAGAACCATCTCAAAAGCCTCTTTTGTTGTTAATAATCTTATGTCCTCTCTGCAAAGACCCCTATACCTTTTATAAAGTGCAAGGTCCCGAGTTTCACATTCCCCTTTAAACCTTACCGAAACATAAACCGTTCCCACAGGCTTTTCATCAGTTCCGCCGTCGGGTCCTGCAATTCCCGTTACTGCTATTGCAATATCGCTTCCTGACAAGCTCCGTATCCCCGCTGACATTTCCTCTGCTGTTTGTTTGCTCACAGCAGTATGCTTTGCTAAGGTTTCGTTATCAACTCCCAGCACCTTGTTCTTTATTCTGTCCGAATAAGAACACACGCCCAACTCGAAAATCTGCGACGCTCCCGGCACGGATGTAATAAACTTACTTATCATTCCGCCCGTTAAGCTCTCAGCCGTGCTTATGGAATAATCTTTGCTACAACAATATTTTACTACACTTCCGGCAAGCGTGTCAACACCTTCTGTTACCGATTTGTCACTTTTGTTATAATACACCTTTTTCAACCCTCTTTTTTATGAAAAACTTACAGCAAATTCAGGATTTTATTGAATTTACTTCTAATAAGTTAAATCTAAGAAACCAATTCCGTTTTACTTTTGTAATCTTTTTGTAACCAAATCCAGACAATAACCACCATATATAGTGACTTATATCATTAAATCGACATTATCTAGATTTCCTAAATTTTCTTTGTAATCATTTAGAAACTTTTATAATAGCGACATTATCCGACAAATTTCACAGAACCTATCTCTTGGCCTCGATAAACTCACAGGTTGTATTTTCTATTGCTTCATCAACCAGCGGTGCAAAATCAAACATATCCTGACCTGCCTCAACAGCCTTGATATCAGGCTTTGTTTTGGGGTGCTTCGGAGTAAACACCGTACAGCAGTCCTCATAAGGTTCAATGGAAATATCAAAGGTATCTATCTTTCGTGAAACAGCGATGATCTCCGACTTATCCATTCCGATAAGCGGTCTGAACACAGGACGGTTGGCAACAACGTCTGTACAAACCATTGCGTGCATAGTCTGGCTTGCAACCTGTCCTATGCTTTCTCCTGTTACCAGACACTGTATTCTCTCACTTTCACAAATCTTGTCTGCGATTTCCATCATAAGTCTTCTCATTATAATGGTAAACAGCTCTTCTGGACAGTTGTTTTTTATCTCCTCCTGAATTTTTGTGAAAGGAACGCATCTGAACTTAATTCTTCCCGTATATTCCGCCATACGCTCAGCAAGCTTTATGACCTTTTGCTTAGCACGCTCGGAGGTATAGGGGGGCGACTCAAAGTGAACAGCGTCGAGAACTACCCCTCGCTTTGCGATCATATACCCTGCAACAGGCGAATCTATTCCGCCTGATAAAAGCAGCATTGCCCTGCCCGACGTGCCTACAGGTATTCCGCCGGCGCCGTCTTCCTTTCCTGCGCTTACATATGCGTTCTGCTCGCGAATCTCAACAAGCACCGTAACATCAGGGTTATGAACATCGACCCTCAGATGTGGATAAGCGTCCAGTATCATTCCGCCTGCCTCGTTTGAGATCTCAGGCGATTTAAGCGGGAATGTCTTGTCAGCCCTTTTGGTTTCTACCTTGAACGTCTTTGCCCCCAACAAGGTATCCTCAAGGGCTGGAACAGCCGTATTCTTTATCCCCTCAAGGCTTTTTTCGCACTCAATGCTGCGGCTTATTTTTGCAATACCGAAAACCTTTTTCAGTTTTTCAACCGCCTTGTCGTCGATATCAGCGTTTTCATCTAACGGCTCTATATAAACTGTCGACTGCGACCTTGTGTAATGGAATTTTCCCATAGGGTTGAGTCTTCTTTTTATGTTTTTTATTAAAACGTCCTCAAAGGTTCTTTTATTAAGACCTTTAAGAGCTATCTCCCCGTATTTGCATAAAATGATCTCTTTCATATTTTTAATTCCTTTATTGTTTTATTTTTATAAGTTCTGCCTTTGCATTTTTAATTTGTCTGATAAATTCATCGATCTCAGACATTTTATTTTCATGCGAAAAGCTAAGCCTTATTGTCGAATCAACAGCCTTGTCATCATAGCCGAACGCTTTAAGCACATCGCTCTTTTTTCCCTTTGAGCAAGCCGAACCGCTTGAAACGTAAATTCCGTTCATCTCTAAATAATGCAGCAGGGTTTCGGATTTTATGTTATTAACAGTAACGCTGGCTATATATGGAGAGCTTTCACTAAACCGGTTAAGAGAAACCCCCTCAACGCTCTCTATTTGCTCTCCAAGATAGCCCTTAAGCTCGCTCATTTTTTCAAAACGCTTTTCTATGCTGTTTGAAAATGTCTCAACAGCCGCCCCGAAGCCTGAAATATTAGGTACAGCCTCCGTTCCCGAGCGTATTTTCTTTTCCTGTCCGCCGCCGTAGTTCACCGGGAGGACCCTTACCCCCCTTTTCACATATAAAGCCCCCACACCCTTAGGACCATATATCTTATGTCCGCTAAGGCTGATAAGATCAGCGTTAAGACTTCTCGCAGTGATATTAAGCTTCATAAAGCCCTGAACGCAATCGCTGTGGGTCATAACATTTGGATAAAGCCTTTTTATTGCCTTAAAAGCCTTTGCAACAGGCAGGATATATCCTGTTTCGTTATTTACAAGCTGACAAGTTACCAGGCAGGTATTTTCGTCAACAGCGGAAATGATGTCAGCAGGATTTATCTCGCCCGATTTGTCGGGAGATACATAAACTACCTCAAAGCCGTTTTCCTCAAGATACTTTATCGGTTGTGAAACCGACGGATGCTCTATTTTTGTAGTTACTATTTTCTTTTTATGTCTGCCTAAAGTCTTAGCCGCACTGAATATAGCAAGGTTATTGCTCTCTGTTGCTCCCGATGTGAAATATATACACTCGCTATCCGTATCAAGAGTCTTTGCAATTATCTCTCGTGCCGAGCTTACCGCCTGCTCCGCCTTTAGCCCAAGCCCGTGCAGACTCGACGGATTAGCCCAGTTATCACGCATAGCCTCGCATACCGCCTTAGCAGCTTCCTCACACGGCTTTGTTGTTGCGGCATTATCAAAATATATCATATCGTCTGTCCCTCAATTAACATATAATCGCTTATAGATTATTTTATCATATAATGCAGTATTTTTCAAGGAAGGGAGCGGAGATAATGTCAATAAATTGCAGAGAGCAATTCATATAAAGAAAAAACACCGCCTTAAGCAGTGTTTTATCTATCATTTCTTCCATCTGTCGCCAAAATCGGGACAGTACGTTTCTTTCTTGAGCGCCCGAAGCTCAACATAACACCCGCAAAGCGCACACATAGCGTTTGAGAGATTCTCGCATTTTGCACATATTTCAAGACGCCTGCGGTATTCGCTCATCACGCACCGCTTTTCCTGCGGATATGCGGAAATATAATCTTTCAAGCTGCGGATATATTCGTCCTCATCCAGCTCGTCTAGCAGGCATTTTCGGCAGAACGGCTTACTCATATTTTGAACTTAAAAGCGGTTACCGAATGTGCGGGAAGGGTAACGCTTAGCTTATCATTTATGATCTCAAAGCCGTCAAAGTCGGCAATTTGAACAGGGGTGTTTCCGTTGTAATCGTTATACGCGTGAATTTCAGCGCTAACTGTCTGAGCGGTTACATCATAGATTCCGCCCTGCTCAGGATCAACAAGCATTGTGCAGTCTTCATCAAGAGAGCAGTTAGTCGCAGTCAGATAAAATTCATTGTCTTTCTTAGAGAGCGAATATGTGATCATCGGAATGGTTTTTCCTGCTCTGTCAATTTCAGGTGCGGCAAGGCTTGTCTTAACCAACTCAGAATTATGGTGAGGCAGATACATTTTAAATATCTGCCATGTCGGAGTTTTTACAAGACGCTCGCCGTCGCTTAGAAGAACCGACTGAAGAACATTCATAACCTGGGCGAGATTTGCCATTATGACCTTGTCTGAGTGGTTGTTGAATATGTTGAGATTGATTCCGGCAACGATAGCGTCACGCATGGTGTTCTGCTGATAGAGAAAGCCCGGGTTTGTACCCTCCTCGACATCATACCAACAGCCCCATTCGTCAACAATAAGCTTTATTTTTCCCTGCGTATCATATTTATCCATTATTGCGCTGTGCTTGGTGATAATTTCATCCATATACATTGTTGATAAAATCGTCTGATAATACTCATCATCATCAAATGTAAGCGCCGCACCCTTTTTCGACCAGTCACCGGTGGGGATAGTATAGTAATGCAAGGTTATCGCTCCCGTGTGCCAGGGCTTAAGGTTCTGCATAATAGTTTCCGTCCAGCCATAATCGTCAGCATTCGGACCGCAAGCTATTTTAAGCATATCGGGTGTGGTATAGTTTTTTGCAAAAGTCTCATATTTTCTATACTCATCAGCATAAGCCTCAGGACGCATATTTCCTCCGCAGCCCCAGTTTTCATTTCCTATGCCGAGATATTTTAGCTTCCACGCCTTTTCTCTGCCGTTTGCCTTTCTTTCGATCGAAAGCGGAGAGTCTCCATCATAGGTGATATACTCAAGCCAGTTTGCAAGCTCCGAAACAGTACCGCCGCCCAGATTGCCTGCCAGATAAGGCTCGCACCCGAGTCTCTCGCAGAGATTGAAAAATTCATTAGTGCCGAAGCTGTTATCCTCAACAACTCCGCCCCAGTTTGTGTTAAGTATCGGTTTTCGGTTTTTGCCAACACCGTCACGCCAGTGATATTCGTCTGCAAAGCAGCCGCCCGGCCAGCGAAGAACGGGGATCTCAATCTCTTTAAGTGCGTCTATCACATCGTTTCTTACGCCCTCAGTATTCGGAATAGGGGAATCCTTTCCGACAAATATGCCGTTGTAGATACATCTTCCAAGATGCTCGGAAAAATGGCCGTAGATTTCTTTGTTTATATGGCTGACAGTTTTATTTCCGTCAAATTTCAGATAAGCAGTTTTCAAAATAACAAATCCTTTCCGTTTATTTGTATTCAACGCCCGCTTGCGTTAAACAAGTCTCCATAATCTTCATTATATCAAGCGTGTCCGAGTGAGGGATAATATCGCTCTCTAACTTTCCCTCTCTGATACATTTGTTGACCTCTTCTATCTCATATTCATAGCCGTTGAATTTAAACGGCAGAACCTGTTTGTCAACGAGATTCCCCATATCGTCAAACAAAGCGGCTTCGGCAGTACAATGGAACCAGTTGCCCATAACGATCCTGCCCTTATCTCCGACAATGATTGCTTTGTTGTCGTTTTCAAAATCAAATCCGCAGAAGGTTATACCGTAAGCGTCCTTGTATTTTAAAATAATGCTGTCATTATAATCAACCGCTGTGCGTCCAATATGTGAATATGTATGTATTTCCTCAGGGTGTGTGCCGAGGAATGTGCTTACAAATGTAATCGGATAAACACCCAGATCGAGAATTGCCCCTCCGCCAAGACTGTTTATAAAAAGTCTGTCCTTTTCATCATATGGAACGGCGTTTGAAAAATCAGCTTTTATCATCTTTATGCTGCCGACTTTTCCGCTTTCCACCCATTCCTTAGCCTTATTGAAAGCAGGCTGGCATTTCGTCCACATAGCCTCCATAAGGAATAAGCCTTTTTCCTTTGCTAGATCCATAAGCTCTTTGAACTCACCGGCTTTTAAGGTTACAGACTTTTCACAGAGAACGTGCTTTCCCGCATTAAGACACAGCTTTGTATTATCAAAATGACAGCTCATCGGCGTTGCGATATAAACAACGTCTATGTCAGGGTCTGAAACCAGCTCCTCATAGCTCCCGTACGCTCTTTTTATTTCGTGTCTTTTAGCGAACTCCTCTGCTTTGTCTTTTGAGCGTGAGGCAACAGCTAAAAGCTCCATATTGTTTTCCTTATCAGATTCTAAAAACTTCATTGATTTTGCAACAGTTTCAGCAATTTTTCCTGTGGCTAAAATGCCCCAATTCAGCTTTTTCATAAGTATAACATGCTCCGCTTGGAACATTTCTCCTTTCGATGTTTTGGCGGTTTTACCGTTGATTTAGCGTGTATGTAAATATACATTCAAAGTATAACCTAAATGGCTTCAAGTGTCAATGATTATGGAAAGTTTTTTGTATATTAAAATCTGCGTTGTAAATAGATGTGACCCATTTTTAATAAAAAATAAAGTGAAAAATATGATATAATGTTTTGCCTTCCT
>CANQJW010000054.1 GCA_947624345.1 uncultured Clostridia bacterium
CCCCCCCCCGTTTACAAATACTGGGTGATTTGCGTTGTGCATAGTAGTTCCTCCTTAAGTTTGGTACCTATAATATAACATAATTTGAGGGGGGTGTCAAGGGGTTGGGGGAAATTTTTTGAAAAATTCTGTTTTAAATGGCTGTGAACCTTTTTGGGCTTAGCTTTTTAGTGCATGCAAGAATAAATTTTTTTCAAACCTATCAATATACAAAATTTTTAAATTGATTACCCCTACTCACTTCTCAATAGCTATAAATGGTATCTCCATCTCGTCTTTTGTAAGTCCTGCGTGTACTCCTATAAACTTGTTATCTTTATTATAAATGGTTAGATCACTCACCGCAATAGCAATGTAATCTCCCAGCATTTCATTGAAACGCTTGTGATTTTCACCACTGCCAAATAACTCTTTAGCAATTTCCTCTTCTTTGCAAAGCAGAATAAACTTGTCTCCGAAATGCCTATTGAATACTGCTTCAAATTGCTTTTCCATTCCCTTTTTCACAAATAAATTCAATGCTCTTGGCTCGATTGATGGCATACGCAATAGACATTCCATAACATCAGGATAGTCGGTTATAACTACACCGTCAGAATCTATAAGTCCGTGGTCTGCTGTTATAATAAGAAGAGTATCGCTTAAATCTTTTGATAGCTCCTTTGTCTGACGCTCAAGTTCACGCAAAATGCTTTTGCTCTTTTTTGAAAAACAACCTGTTATGTGCATTATGCTGTCAAGCTCGTTCCAGTACGCATAGATATATTTTCTGCCGTCCAAACTGCAAAGATGTTTTATTCTCATACATATATCACTGAAGCTCTGCGGATAAGGCTCACTAAACGGAGTTACCTCATACGATATACCTCCTGCCTCTTTTATCCTGTCCGCAACACGCAAGTATGGACAATATGTCCAAGCTGCATTGAATTCAGCTGCTTGATTGCCGTTTGTATCTGTGTTGTTGAATACCGTCACATTCTTGTCAAGCTCTTTGTAGTAGCATTCCCAGCCGAGCCAGCTATGCTGATTCGAGAACAGCCCGCTGTCAATAGATGTGGTAGCAGAAACTGTAGTTGGAGGAAAAACAGACGTATATATTCCCTTTAAATTACTCCTGAAAAAGCCGTCTGAATCAAGGTTTGTCTCAATTATATTTCTGCCCATTCCGTCTATCAGAAGAACAACTACGTTTTTATACTGTTTTTTCAAAAGCTCGTCTGCCATCGAAAGCGTTTTGTTCGGGGCTTTCGCACCGAAATATTTTATTACCGAACAGGCAAGATTAGCAATGCAGTTATTGTAATCGGGATATAATAGTCTCATACTGCATTTCTCCTTAAATTAATATATTCTTAAAGTACACTCTAAATATTTTCAAGCAACCCAGTTAAGTCTGACAGCTTATTTACAACATAATTCGGTTGTATTTTGTTTTTCATATATAAATTATTTCTGTCAATAAGTATTGAACAAATACCTAGCTGCTTTGGTCCCCATACATCGTCAACTAGAGAGTCCCCCACAAATACTACTTCATCAGATATCAAATTACATTGCTGCAAAATCCCCTCATAAAATGCTTTAACAGGCTTGTAGCATTTCAAACGCTCAAATGTGAAAATATGTTCAGAATTAAAAATATCTACATTATTAAATTTGAGATTTTGAAACAGCGGTTCATCATCTGTAGTCGAACCTATTATCAAATCATATTTATTTTGAAGTATATGTAAAGTATCAACCACTTCTGTGAAAAAATATCTGTTTTTCATAGTATCAAGCATAATGTTTACGTCTTTATGATAATCACCAAAAATTCCGTACTCATTATATAATTCGCCCAGACTTTTTTCAAATATATCTTTTTCCAACATAAATTCATTGCAGTTTCTTTTGTAATGATTGTTTTTCTCTTTCCACTTGCTATAGAAAACCTTCGGGATTATGTCTTTATTATATTTGTTCAATATTTTTTTAACAGCACAAATTGAAGCGTTTCCTGTAGAAATCAATGTTCCATACACATCAAAAATAATTGACTTATACATTGCAAGCCCTCCAATTTGGCTATCAATAATACTCAAGCAGCTTTTCATCAATGTGGTCGGTCGGTTCTTTTTTTTAATCAATAATCAATTGAAACAACTCCCCTATTCTATCCTTATCGCCTATCAGCTCCAAAAAACCGAACAAGCACTCAAGGCTTGTTGCCTTTCTATACTCAGCAACGCTTGCGTGCTTTGGAACTGTCATTCCGCTTGCATTTCGCCCACGCTTTACAATTTCAGCCTCAGTCTCGGTCAGTATATCTGAAATCCTGTCTATTGCTTTTGCCTGATATTCCGCACACACCTTTTTAATAGTCAGCTCGTGCAGTTTCCCTGCTGGCATATTAGCCGACATCAATAAGTTTTTGCGTACCAGCCTTTCATAAACCGCGTCGCCCAAAAACGCAAGTGCCAAAGGACTGTATTGTCTTGCATCTTTTTCAGTCATAAAATCACCGTCATTTATTCCATATAGTCAAATTCAAAGTCAAAGATCGAAACGGTATCCCCTTCCCGGATACCCATTTCAACCAGCTTGTCTATTACACCAGAAGATTTCAACACCCTCTGAAAATACTGTAATGATGAGTAGTCGTCCATATTCGCAACACGAAGTATATCCCAAAGCCACTCTGCCTCAACAAAGTAAATTCCGTCCTCTTTGGTGACCTGGAAATCTCTATTTACCTTTAGCTTTTCCTCAAGCTCAGCCTGTGTCAAAGGCTCTGCCTCATAATGCTTAACAGGCGGAAGATCTTTAAGTTTCTTCCAAATTACGTTGCAAAGCTCTTTTGTACCTTTTGTTGTAACCGCTGAAATTGGTACAAACACATAACCCTTATCCTCTACAAAGCTCTTAAAATCCTCAATCTGCTCCTCACTAGCCATATCACACTTGTTTCCTGCAACTATCTGTGGTACACGGCTCAGCTCCTCGCTGAAATTAAAAAGCTCTTTGTTTATAGACAAAAAGTCCTCTTTAGGGTCACGCCCCTCAACACCTGAAATGTCAACAACATGAACAATAAGCCTGCATCTTTCAACATGTCTTAAAAACTCATGACCAAGACCTACTCCCTCGCTTGCTCCCTCAATAAGTCCGGGAATATCAGCCATAACAAAGCTCTCCGAATCGCCCATTGAAACCACACCGAGAACGGGGGTGAGAGTTGTGAAGTGATAGTTTGCAATTTTAGGCTTCGCCGCCGAAACAACAGAAATAAGGGTTGATTTTCCCACATTAGGAAATCCAACCAGCCCGACATCTGCAATCAATTTCAGCTCAAGCTGAACATTGTAAGAATCCCCCTTAAAGCCGGGCTTAGCGAACTTAGGAATCTGCCTTGTGGCTGTTGCAAAATGTGCATTTCCTTTTCCGCCTTTTCCGCCTTTGGCAATAATAACAGGTTCATCATCTGAAATATCCGCAAGAATTCGACCGCTGTCCAAATCCTTAACAACAGTTCCTACAGGCACCTTTATAACCAGATCCTGAGCGTTCTTTCCGGAACGGTTTTTCTTGCTTCCGTTCTCGCCTTTTCCTGCCTCAAACTTTTTCTTATATTTAAAGTTAATTAGATTGGACAAGCTTTTGTCAGCAACAAAAACAATATCTCCGCCCTTTCCGCCGTCTCCGCCGTCAGGACCTCCTGCGGCAACATATTTTTCACGGTGGAATGATACTGCACCGTCTCCGCCGTCGCCTGCTTTTATAAAAATCTTAGCCTTATCTACAAACATTTATTTCACTCCTTGAGTATGCTTAAAGTCTATCAATGCGTAAAGTCATAATTTTAGTATATCCCAAAACATTTTCTTAAACAAAAAATCCCCAAGCAGTCCTGCTCAGGGATCTGAATGACTTTCTTACGCTTGAGGATAAACAGAAACCTTCTTCTTATCTCTTCCGAGTCTTTCAAATTTTACAACGCCATCTGCTGTTGCAAACAATGTGTCATCCTTACCACGGCCTACATTCATACCTGGGTGAATGTGTGTTCCCCTCTGACGAACCAAAATATTTCCCGAAAGAACAAATTGTCCGTCTGCTCTTTTAGCGCCGAGTCTCTTTGACTCAGAATCACGTCCGTTCTTTGTAGAACCCATTCCTTTTTTATGTGCAAAAAACTGCATTGAAATTCTAATCATAATAGGTAACCTTTCCTTTCCGCCTGCTAAAAGCAAGCTTACTGACAAAGCTATTTTTCAATAACCTTAACTAAAATCCTGCCCGGAAACTCATCTGATAAAATGTACATATGCGTTAAAAATCCCAAGAGAACCTTTTCAGCACTATCATCTGAATCCACAAGCTTAAGCATAACTTCATTTTCCTCAACGCTCACCTTGGCATTTGACTTGAAAGCCTCAGTAATCGTGTTACAAGTAAGCATAACTGCCGACGAAACGCTTGCACAAGCTATATCCTCTCCGAACTCGTCCTGCATCGCATGACCACTAATTTGAAATCCCAAAAACTTGTTATCAGCGTTCTTGAAAAAATTTGCAGTAATCATTATGCCTTGATTGATTCAATTCTAACCTGTGTGTACGGTTGTCTGTGACCCATTTTTCTACTTTCACCCTTCTTTGGCTTATAAGTGAAAACTGTGATCTTCTTAGCCTTTCCATTTTTGAGAACCTTAGCCTCAACCGTTGCACCCTCAACATATGGAGCGCCTACTGTAATACCGTTATCAGAATTAACTGCAACTACTTTGTCGAAGGTAACAGTATCATCAGCGTTTACATCAAGCTTCTCAACAAAAACAACTTCACCCTCGTGAACCTGATATTGCTTTCCGCCTGTTTCAATAACTGCGTACATTCCACAATGCACCTACCTTTTTTATAGAACTCGCTATGTTCGGTGAAACAGCGTATACTGTTTACTTGATACTACCGAAAATATGCGGCTTGTATATTTTATCACATAAGAGATTTAATGTCAAACATTTTTCACACGCACAAAAAATGTTTATAAATTATTTACAAATACACTGCTTAAATCTTGATATTCCCTTTTTGAATAAAATAAGGTGAGAAATATAATAATGCTTTTTAGTTAATTACAACAAATTTTCTCGACAAAATATTTTATTATCTCTCATATATAAAACATATATGACACTTATTTTTTCAATTTAAAATCATCTTAATAGTTTATCTTTGTTTTTATAGCATTTGTAATTGTTGACAATTTTCCGGTATCGAGATATAATTTTAGTAGACTAAATCATCTTAATGCTTGACATCATTCTTCCGAATTTATATATATCCCAAAACAGCTTAAGCGCCTGAGCAGATTGTTCAGGCGTTTTTGCTGTCTTTTTAAAGCTCTTTTTATATAACCATTCCGCCACTCACACTTAAAACCTGACCTGTGATATATTTTGCACTGTCTGATATCAGGAATTTTACCGCTTTTGCAATATCATCAGGTGTGCCAATTCTCTTAAGCGGAATATCATCTGAAAGTGCTTTTATATCATCAGCTGACAGATTTGAATTCATATCAGTGTCAATCACACCGGGAGATATGCAGTTTACCCTTATTCCGCTTGGACCAAGTTCCTTTGCAAGTGCTTTTGTAAAGCCTATCAACCCTGCTTTTGAAGCAGAATATACAACCTCACAAGACGCTCCTATCTCGCCCCACATAGAGGAAATATTTATAATATCTCCGCTTTTATTGTGAATCATTTTCGCCAAAACAGCTTTGGTTAAATTCATCGCTCCGATAAGATTTACACCTATCATTCTATCACGTTCTGAGGAAGTCATATCCTGAAAAAGTCCGATCTGAGAGATGCCTGCATTGTTGACTAATATGTCGATTTCCCCTAAATCAGACTCGATTTTATGTACCATCTCTGATACCTCAAGCTCGTTTGAAATGTCAGCTTTATAAATCCCTGAGTTTGGGTTGAAGCTCTTTATCTCACAAAGAAGCTCCCTAGCATTTTCATATGACGACAAATAGTTTATCGCAACGCTTATTCCCGACTTTGCAAGCTCAATAGCTATGCCTCTTCCTATTCCCCTTGAAGCACCTGTTATCAATGCAACCTTACTCACAGACTTCACCCCTAACATTTTACTGTCCGGATTATATAATAACACAATTTATGTGAAACGAAGTTTCACAGCTTTGCGTAAGCAAAGCAAAAAGCGAAAGCCTTAAATTGTTATTACAATGTTCTCAAGCATTTGGCTAAAGCCAAGACAGCGAAAAAAGTATGAAACACTGTTGCTTGAGGTTATTATAACATAATTTCAGTGAAGCGACAGCTTCACTGCTTTGCGTTAGCAAAGCAAAAGGCGTAAGCCTTAAATTGTTGTTACAATGTTCTCAAGCCTTTCGGCGAAAGCCGAAAATGTGCGACAGCACAATAACAGTGTGAAACACTGTTGCTTGAGGTTATTATATCATAAAACCTTGCCGTTGTGAAGTCTGTGAGCGGTTTTCCCATGGGTTTAATATAGATATTTAATCACTATTTGTGATTCTGGTCAACAAAGTTTTTTGAAAGAATAACATTATCCTCGCTTTTATTATAAACATTTCCCTTTTCATCGGTATAGTTATCTGTTACAGTATAAGTTTCAAACACCGGATTTAAAACCTTAGGACGATAGATTTTTGTTCCGTCTGATGAATCTATCACCATAGTATCCTTTTTTATTTTTTTAAACATATTATCAAATCCTTTCTTAATAATATTATCTGCTCAATTTTAATCGTTATGTTATAAATATTTTTGAAATAATATTGTTTTTAACTTCAAAATTGTGTATAATATTCTTGTAATTTTAATTTTTAAAAATTAAAATTGAGATTTTTAGTATATATAAAGGACTGATAGCTTATGAAAAGTCTTCAAAATAAAATAGTGCTGAAAGGACTGCTGAGATTTTTACTGGCAACCTTTTTCTGCCTGGTTTTAATGATTTTTTGGGTGGTTTTCCACGATAAGTCACGAATTTCAAATGATCTTATTTTCGGTCTCAGCTTCCTTCTTATTTTAGCTATGATTTTCGGTGATTACGGCTTAAAAGTTAGCGAAACTATGAAAAATCATGTCAAATTCCACAGCGGAGAGGATTGCAAAAGGCTGGGACTAAAAATAGGGTTTGTTGCTGCAATTCCAAGCTATGTTGGTGTGATAGCCTTGTTCTTAGCAAAGATTCAGCTTATAAAGGCTCCTCTTTGGCTTTTTGCTGTTTTTAATGTTTATTTTTATCCTATATTTGATTTGTTTTTAACAGAGGCTGAATATCAAACAATCAATGAACATAGCATTTTGGTATTGTCTTCTATCCCGATATATTCATTTATCGTTCTTGTTATTTTACCACTTATTATGCCTCTTGCCTGTCAGATTGGATATAGCATAGGTTACAATAATATAGATGTTAAAGCAAAGCTGTTTTATAAAAAGAATATTTAGCTTTTATTTATTCATAATGGGACGCTCTTTATCATAAAATGTATTGATTTCATTTTTGGTAAGGAGCGATTTGTTTTGGTTAAAAGCTCAAAAAAAATATATGTTGCATTAGGCGTGATTTTTTCTTATATAGCAATCTACACATTTTTACACGGGATAAGCACGGATATTCCGAACAGCTATAATACGCACGAAAACGAAATTGTAACTGCATCTTCCAACGCTGAAGATAAAAAACCAGTCATAATCCTTGATGCCGGTCACGGCGGTATTGACGGCGGGTGTACTGCTTATAACGGTGCTTTGGAAAAGGACATAAACCTAAGCATTGAACTTTCACTAAAAGCCATTTTGGAAAACCTCGGCTACTCGGTTGAGGTCACCCGTTCAACCGACATTTCGATATACGATCCCGGCATAGTCAAGGTTGGCGAACAGAAAAAATCGGATATGAAAAACCGCCTTAACCTCTTTAATAAATATGAAAATGCAATTTCGGTTTCTATTCATCAGAACCAGTTTACTGACCCTCAGTATAGCGGCGCTCAGATGTTCTACTCTGAGACAAATCCACTAAGCGAATCGCTCGCCCAGACACTTCAGACAACATTCAAAAACAAGCTCCAGAATAACAACAACAGAGAAATCAAAAATGCCGGTAAGGATTTGTATCTCCTCTATAACTGCAAATGCCCGTCGGTTATGGTCGAGTGCGGCTTTTTGTCAAACAAGCAAGAGGCTGATTTGCTTCTTACAAAGGATTATCAAAAAAAGGTTGCATTGACGATTTTCAGCGGGCTAAATGAGTTTATTAAGGATAATTACACTATTAGAAGTTAGAAATTAGAAGCAAGAGGCAAGACCGCCGAGGCAACGGTGACGTTGCATCCAGTCCGCGTACTAATTTAGTGCGTGGATTTTTATTTTTTGTCACGCGTTAGTGGTACATATTTTTTGCCAAATTTACTGAACTTTATGGACTCGAACTATCACTAACCAACACATACAAAAATAATTTACAATTAAATATACAAGACAAAAGCGTTCAGGTCGTATTATTGACCTGAACGCCCTTTTTGTGCTTACTTAACTTTTACCTTCTTCTTACTCTTAACCCACTTGCTATACACCTTCTGCGTCTTGCCCTTTGCGTCCTTGTAAGTCGCATACGCCCTCACCCGAACAAAGTATTTCTTCTTGCTCTTGAGCTTCTTGATAACAATCTTGTTCTTGGTAGTTGTCTTCTTAATTGCATCCTTCTTGAAGTTCTTCTTAGTGGACGCCTGAACCTCATAGCCTGCTGCCTTTGCAACCTTCTTCCAAGATACAGTTATCTTCTTCTTGCCTTTGGCTTTAGCTGTAAGGTTTGTAATTTTTGCCTGCTTTATTGCCTTTTCAGCGGCAGCCTTAGCCTCTGAAGCCCTTTGAACCGGTGACGTTGTCTTTTTAACATTTCCGCCTGTTGGACTTGTCGGACTTGTTGGCTTTGATGGGCTTGTTGGGTCAGAGCTGTCTGATGGAGTTGATGGGTCTGATTCGGACGGGTCGTCTTTCTTTTCCTCTAACGCATTTTTAGCATCTTTTATTGCTTGTACAGCCTTGTCAACCTCTTCTTGTGTTGCGTCCATATTATCTAAAGTTGCCTTTGCGTTTTCCAATGCTTCTGTAAATTTGGCAACGCTTTCATCTGTATAGTTGCTTGTGTTAATAGTTTCTGCTTCTGCTATTGCCGTTTCAAGGGTGGTTGTGTCTGCTAAATATACAGTGTTTTCCTTAGTTAGATAGTTTGCTTTTCTCAAAGTTGTTTCGGTGGTGCTGCCTTTTACTACATGGAATGTTGGGTTGCTGTTAAACTCAAATGAGTCCATATAAATTGCTGGTGATCCTGCCACTGCAGTGTTTGTACCCTTTGCTGTAACCGTACTTAATTCTGTAGTATATAAATAAATATCATTTAGTGGGCAATTTTCAAAAGCTCTTGTGGCTATATAATCAATACTGCCCTTAATTACTACTGTCTTTAGTGATGTGCAATTTTGACAAAAGTTCTCTACAATTCCATTGCTACCTAACAAATTACCCCATGCATCGCCCACTCTACATCCATCTTCAATAACAATCTTTTCAAGTCCTGTACAGTTTGCAAAGGTACAATGCTCACGTGCCATTCCTGCTCCGCCATTTTTTGTTCTTTCAAACAAAAAATTTTTAGGAATAGTTACTTCCTTAAGTGACTCACAGTAGTTAAATGCACTTCCGCCGATTGTCATTCCTTCTCGAAGATTTATTGATTTAAGCTTTGTATTTGAAAATGCAGCTTCTCCTATTTCCTTTAAACTTTCAGGAAATGATATTTCTTCCAAATTACTGTATTTAAATGCCATTCTTCCAATTGTTTTTAAGTTTGATGGTAAATCTATCTTAGTTATAGGGGTTTGATAAAATGAAGCATCTCCTATTTCTTTCAAAGTTTCAGGCAATTTTACATCCTTAACTGCAGTAAATCCATAAAACGCTTGACTTACAATAAATTCAACATCTCGTACTTGCCCTGTGTTTGCATTAATTTGTGTAATTCCTTCTTCTATTACTATATGCTCTGTTGTTTCTGCATATTTTTTATAATCGTTGCCTATTGAAATAGTACCTTTTCCGCTAAATTTCAAAGTGTTACTTGAATTATTCCATTCCCACTTTGAACCAAGCCCGGCAGGTCCAGATGTTTCTCCTACCGGTTCAAGCTTTACTGGAGTTTTATTGCTTACAGTTGGCATTTCTTCATTATCCGAGATGTATTCAATTTGATTATCGTTAAGTAATAAATTTTCTCTTAATGAAGTTTCAGTTGTACTATCCTTATACACATGCCAAACAGTATCTACCTTAGACCAGTTATTATCATGAGTATTGTTAATTGTTGAAGCATCAGAAATGTTTTTAGAATAAATATAAATATCCTTTAAACAGGTATATCTACCTGCATCTGGGCTTATACAACCATTTAATTTTGCCAAGCTAGACGGTAAAGTAATTTTTGAGATATTAGGATTATGATCACATGAAAACGAACTAATAAAGATATTGCCCCCAACAGTAATACCATCTTCAACAACTATCTCATTTATATCATCTCTCAATTTGTACCAGCCCACACCAAAATTATTTGTATCTATTTCACCTGTACCGCTGATAACTAGAACTCCGTCTGAGTTGATAAGCCAAGTTGTACTTTCACCGCATTTTCCTGATGTTGCGTAATCCTCATCTTCCGCACTAACAACCGACACCGTCATAGCCCCCGTAACCGCTGTTACCGCCATTGCGAATGACGCAAGCAATGACAAAATTCGTTTAAGTTTCATTCTAGAAACCACCTTTCTTTTTTAATAATAATCTATGTAATTTAAAATTACAAACAACGCAAAAAGGCGCAGTACGCCTAAGCATACTACGCCCTATTTACAATATTTAATTCTAGAGAACTATTCTGTACACAGC
>CANQJW010000055.1 GCA_947624345.1 uncultured Clostridia bacterium
CCCCCGTTTACAAATACTGGGTGATTTGCGTTGTACATAGAAGTTCCTCCTTTAACTTGGTATCTATAATATAACATATTTTGAGAGGGGTGTCAAGTATTTTTCAAAATATTTTTGAAAAATAGAGGTTAGAGGTTAGAAGCAAGAGGCAAGAGAACAGCGTTCGGAAAAATTTTGAACGCTGTTCTAACTCTTGTAATTATCCATTGTCAATTATCAATTATCAATTGATAAAACCGCCGTTTATCAATGTTTAACATTAAATCAAACTTATATAGGCGGCAGAGCCGGTTCATCACTGTTGCTACATTGTAAATAGTGAAAGCTGATTGCTTTCTGGAATATCTCCGAATGCACCAATGTCTTTCAGCGTCAAAATAATTGAATTAGAAACTCCGCATTGATTGGCAAACTCTTCAATAGAAATAAAATCGCCGTTTTGCGCCATTTCATAAATGCTATTTGCCGCATTTTCTCCTACGCCGCTTATTGAACAAAACGGAAGTCTAAGCTTTCCGTCTTCAATCTTATAGACAAATGCTTCAGATTTGAAGATATCAACAGGTAAAAACTCAAAGCCTCTTGAAAACATTTCATTTATAAGCATCAATGTGTCGAGAGTTCCAACCTCTTTAGCCGTCTTATCTGCCTTGACCTGAAGCTCCTGAATTTTATGCTTAACCGCATTTTCACCCTTAATAGCAGTAAATACGTCAAAATCTTCTCCTCGAACAGTGAATATCGCAGAGTAAAATTCGAGTGGCTTATATATCTTAAACCAGCATAAGCGAATTGCAGCTGTTACATAAGCCGCTGCGTGAGCCTTTGGGAACATATATTTGATTTTCAAACAACTGTTGATAAACCATTCGGGTACATTATTATCACGCATCTGCTGTTTCATATCCTCAGTAAGAAGCAATGGTGCATTACCCTTTCTAGTAATCTCCATAATTTTGAATGACAGCTTTGGCTCAACCCCGTAATAAATAAGCTTTGTCATAATGCTGTCACGAGTTCCAATTACCTGAGATATGTCACAGACATTATTTTTGATAAGCTCTTTAGCATTACCAAGCCAAACATCTGTTCCGTGAGAAAGTCCTGAAATCTGAAGTAAATCCGAGAAATTCTTAGGTTGTGCATCAACAAGCATTTGCATAACAAAAGATGTTCCCATTTCCGGAATACCGAGAGTACCGATATCAACGAATATCTGTTCAGGCTTTACACCCAATGCCTCAGTCGATGTAAAGAGCGAGTATACCTTGTCATCAGACATAGGAATTTCAGTTACATCGCAGCCGGTCATATCCTCAAGATGCTTATATAATGTTGGGACATCGTGTCCCAGCTCGTCTAATTTAAGAATTGTGTCGTGAAGTGAGTTGAAATCGAAATGGGTCGTAACAATATCACTATCTGTTTTTTCAGCAGGATGCTGAACCGGCGTGAAGTCATAAACATCATATCCCTCTGGAATAACGACCATTCCTCCGGGGTGCTGACCGGTTGTTTTTTTTATTCCGGTGCAACCGTTAACAAGCCTTTGAACCTCAGCATAGTTTGCCTCTTTTCCTCTGTCTTCGAGATACTTCTTGACAAATCCGTAAGCAGTTTTATCGGCAATACCGGAAATAGTACCTGCCTTAAAAACATGGTCAGAGCCGAATAGCTCTTCTGTATATTTATGTGCTCTTGCCTGAAATTCACCAGAGAAGTTCAAATCAATATCTGGCGACTTATCCCCCTCAAAGCCTAAAAATGTTTCAAAAGGAATGTCGTGTCCGTCACGGTGCATATCAGCGCCACACTCAGGACAAGCCTTTGGCGGAAGATCAAAACCAGAGCCGACTGAGCCGTCGGTTATAAAATCGCTGTACTTACATTTTGGGCATACATAATGCGGAGCAAGCGGATTTACCTCAGATATGCTCGCCATTGAAGCTACAAAGGAAGATCCTACCGAGCCTCTTGAACCAACCTGATAACCGTTTTCAACCGAGTTTGCAACAAGCTTTTGTGCAATAATATATAAAACTGCAAAACCGTGCTTTATGATAGAGTCTAGCTCACGGGTAAGTCTGTCATGTACGATTGGAGGTACCGGGTCGCCATAGATTTCCTTGGCCTTGTTCCAGCACATTTCAGAAAGCTCTTCTTCTGCTCCCTCAATATGCGGGGTATAGGTTCCCTTTGGAAAAGCACGAAGCTCCGGATCGGTCATATCGGCTATCTTATTTGAGTTTGTAACAACAACTTCATAAGCCTTCTCCTCGCCCAGATATGCAGAGAATTCCTCCAGCATTTCTTCGGTCGTTTTAAGATAAAGAGGTGCTTGGAAATCCGCATCTTCATACCCCTGACCTGATTGTAAGACTGCACGGAAGGTAGCATCATTCTTATTGAGAAAATGCACATCTCCCGTCGCAACAACAGGAATACCCAACTCGTCACCAAGCTCTACTACAAACTTATTTATATCAATAAGCTGTTGCTCGGTTTTGATATGCTCATAAACATCTCTATCGCTTCTCAGCATAAATCGGTTGTTCCCGATAGGCTGAATTTCAAGATAGTCATAAAATTTAGCAATCTCAACAAGTTCCTCGTGCGACTTTCCCTCGAGATAGTTCTGAATCAGCTCGCCCATTTCGCAGGCACTTCCTATGAGGAGTCCCTCTCTATGCTTAATAAGCTCCTGCTTTGGGATTCTTGGCTTTTTATAAAAATATTTTAAATTGGAATATGATATAAGCTTGTATAAATTTTTAAGCCCTGTTTTGTTCTTTGCCAGAATGATCTGATGATATGGCTTTTTTATAGAACTCTGGTCTAGTGTATCGCTGTTTACCTGATAAGCCTCAACCCCATAAATAAGCTTGAAATCTCCGCCCTTTTTACGAATCTTGTCCACTGCATACATAGCATCAGGGCACGCTTGCATTACGCCGTGATCGGTAATGGCGATAGCTTTATGTCCCCACGAGAATGCCTTGTTGACAATTTTATCAGCAGGTGATACTCCGTCCATAGCCGACATATTAGTATGACAGTGAAGCTCAACACGCTTGACTTCTGCATCGTCCTTTGGTTCATTTATGTGAATAGACATAATGTCACTAGGCATAAAATACTCCTTATGGTCAAAGTCGTCCTCACTGAGCGAACCTTTCAAGAGAAGCGTCGTTCCTTTTTTTATTTCATCAAGCATAGCTTTAAGCGTTTCATCGTTGAGTTTTACCCGCTTTTTCGGCGAGCCGATAAGCTTGATTGCACAAGAGTCAGTATTATCAGTTATATAAATTATCGAAACCAGCATTCCTGACCTTGTTTCTTTTGTATCAACCTCGAAAACTTCGCCCCATATAATTCCCTCACCAATGCCATTATAACCGCTTATTGAGGTTATCTTGTCAGATGGCTTGATAACCTTTCCCATAAGTAGCTTGGCTCCCTTTCCGTTAAGATAACTGTCAGAAAAATCTATATCATATGATAGAAATTTCTTATCCGCTGAAACCAATTTCGCAGAATCAGTTGTAATCTCAGGCAGTGGTATGTTTGATATAGCCTCAGAATAAGACTTTTCGTGCTTATCTTTATCTGAAGTCAATACGCCGTCAAAAATGACTTTAACATTTTTTGAGAATAGCTGATAAATAAGCTTTGGCAAAGCAGTCTCAATTCCTGCTTTTTTCAAAAGATTATATCCGCCTGATTTAAGTGAAATCTTAAGCTCTGAACTCTTATCTTCATATGTAACATCTGCATCATCTAAAAAGCCGTTCACTACTGAAAATCTATCCTTGAGAAAACTGATAATATCAGAAAAATACTCAGTACAGAACATATCAGGGGTGTATTTTATATTTAAGAATACATATTGTATATCAAGAGCTGATTTTAAATTATCCTCAAATTTTTTTATCAAATCATATCTTAAAAGCTTGTCAAATGCAGCGGTAATCTTCATTGAACCATCTTCATAAGAAAAAGACAGTTTTATTATATTACCCTGTTTTATGTCTTCAGGGATTATATCTATATAATCCTCAAAAAAATTGCCTATATAATGCTGTTCCATTATTCGTTAAGCCTGAATTTAAACAGGCTTGTCCTCCGTTTCTGTGTGGATAATATTAAATTCTAGAGTTTTTCAATCTCACTCATTAGAGCGTCCAAAGCCTTTGACTCATCAACAGTATAAAGTCTTTCTCCCATTTTAAAGAGAATCGCCTGGCCGTTTCCGCCTGCTATTCCTATATCCGCTTCTCTTGCTTCTCCGGGACCATTCACAACACAGCCCATAACCGCAACTGTAATATCTTTTTCGATATTCTTCGTGCGTTCCTCAACCTGTTTAGCTAAGGAAATCAAATCTATCTTTGTTCTTCCGCAAGTAGGGCAGGATACAATTTTTACACCACTTCCCTTGCCTACCGCTTTGAGAATATCTTTTGCAGCATAGACTTCCTTAATTGGGGTATCAGTTAGCGACACTCTTATTGTTTCACCAATTCCGTCTAGCAGAAGCGAGCCTATTCCCACTGATGATTTTATCAGTCCCATTTTCTCTGTCCCGGCTTCAGTAACCCCGAGGTGAAGCGGATAATTACATTTAGATGCAAGAAGTCGGTATGCTGAAACCATTGTCTTAACATCAGAGGATTTTATCGAGATAACTACATCGTCAAAGTCGACTGCCTCTAACATTTTTGCGTGATTTAATGCACTCTTTACCAAAGCCTCCGGTGTTGGCGAACCGTATTCAGCTAACAGTTCCTTTTCCAACGAACCGGAATTCACACCGATCCTTATTGGGATTCCCTTTGATTTACACGCCTTAGCAACAGCCCTGACATTATCCATTCCGCCGATGTTTCCGGGATTTATTCTTATCTTGTCAACTCCTGCTTGAACTGCTTCTATTGCCAGTTTATAGTCAAAATGAATGTCAGCAACCAGAGGTATTGAAATCTCTTTTTTTATTGCAGGAATAAGCCTTACTGCATTCATATCCGGAATCGCCGCACGGACTATTTCACAGCCTGCCTGCTCTAGCTGAATAGCCTGAGTAACACTGCCATCTATGTCCTCAGCAGGAACATTCAGCATAGACTGTATATATATTTTCTCTCCGTTAAGACATAGATTTCCCACCTTAACAGGCTTACACTTTCTATCCATAAAAATTACGCTCGGTTGAGCTTCCTCCGTTTAAAATCATTTGTCAGTTGATTAACTTAAAAATATCATTGAATGTTACATATAGCATAAGTAACATCAGTAACGCAAGCCCGATAAAATGTACTACTCCCTCTTTTTCAGGGCTTACAGGCTTTCTTCTTATTCCCTCGACAATTAAGAATATCAGCCTTCCGCCGTCTAACGCCGGAAGCGGTAGAAGATTGAATATTCCAACATTTATTGAAATCAAAGATGCCATAGAAAGAAGATTTTCAAAGAGCTCTGTCCAGTTTATTCCCGAATTGGTCGTTTCATTTGATACAACATCACTTATTGCAGTAACTATTCCAACAGGGCCAGACAAATCGTTAATCTTATACTGTCCCGTTATCAGGTCCCCTAAGGAAATCCATATAAGCCTTGCGTATGAAACGCTTCTTCTCCACGATTGAGAGATAATGCTAAAAAACCCTCTTTCAATCGGGGCAACCTTGAAATCTATATGCAAACTGCTTGATTTTTTACCATTAGCACCCTTTTCTTCGGCTATATTGAACTTGACATTTTTAAGATTTTTCTTCTCACCGTTTCTAACAACCGTCATATCAAAAACTCCGTCCTTATCAGACTGAAGCTGATACATAAAATCAGTATCTGTGAAAATATGCATTCCGTTTATATTTATAACCCTGTCGCCTACTTGAAGTCCGCTTTGCTGCGATGAGGCATCTTCTTCAAACCACGAAATCTTCGTGCTTGGATAGGCGTCAGTCAATGATGTCATTATAACAATAAAGATAAATCCGAGGATAAGGTTCATCAATGCTCCTGCAGCGACAATGATTATTCGCTTTGAAACACTCTTATTGCAAAAGGCTCTTTCATCTCCGCTAGTTCGATCTTCACCCTCCATTGAGCAATATCCTCCTATCGGAAGAAGTCTTAACGAATATCTAGTTTCACCGTGCTGTTTAGAAAAGAGCTTTGGCCCCATACCTATTGCAAATTCATTGACCTTTACTCCACTTTTCTTAGCTGTAATAAAATGCCCGAACTCGTGAACTATGATTATTATTCCGAATACTAATATTGCGATTATTATACTAACCATCTGAACCTCTCGTAAGTTTAAATTTTACTTAATACAAATTCTCTTGCCTCTTTATCAGCCTTTAAAACATCGTCAAGACAGGTTATCTCACTTTGCTTAATACTATTTAACGCTGATGTTACAAGCTCTCCGATTTTTAGAAAAGATATTTTTTCTTTCAAAAACAGGTCAACTGCCTGCTCGTTTGCACCATTTACAACGGCAGGCATTGATCCTCCGATTGTTATTGCTTTTATACACGCCCTCAGGCAATCAAATGTTTTAAAATCCGGCTTTGAAAATGAAAGCGTGCCGTAATCGATAAGCGACAAAGCTTTTCCCTTGCACTGAAGCCTTTGAGGATATAGAAGTGCATACTGAATTGGAAGCCTCATATCCGGTACTCCCATCTGAGCAATAACCGAACCATCCTTATACTCAACTGCCGAGTGTATAACGCTCTCTCTGTGAACAACTATTTCAATTTGCTCAGGCTTTAAATCAAACAGCCACATAGCTTCTATAAACTCAAGCCCCTTGTTCATAAGAGTAGCAGAGTCAATGGTGATTTTATTCCCCATCGACCAATTAGGGTGATTAAGCGCCTGTTCAATGCTGACGTTTTTAAGCTCGGCTTTGGTCTTTCCGAAAAACGGTCCACCCGATGCTGTAAGAATAATCTTATTTATCTCATTCATTTCATTGCCCTGAAGACACTGAAATATTGCCGAATGTTCGCTGTCGACCGGCAGAATCTTAACATTATTTTCAGCAGCTTTATTTATAACAAGCTTTCCGCCTGTGACTAAGGTTTCCTTATTTGCCAGGGCAATATCAACGCCTTTTTCAATTGCCGCAAGAGTTGGCTTTAAGCCTACCATACCAACAACCGAATTTAGAAGTATGTCTACTCCGTCAAGCGTTGCAATTTCACAAAGCCCCTCCATTCCACAGAGGACCTTTACATTCGTTCCACTAAAATTCTCTTTTAGCTCTTTGTATTTTTCTTTGTCATAAATGCAAACATACTCCGCATTAAATTCTTTTGCCTGCTCAGTTAAAAGTGCTGCATTTCTGTTTGCCGCCAAAGCTTTTATTCTAATTTTATGCAATTTTGCAATATCTAATGCCTGAGTTCCAATAGAACCCGTTGAACCCAAAACCGATATAGTTTTCATCGCTATTATAATTATGCTCCTTAAAGAGCATACCTCCCGCTTTAAATTTAAAGGTAGATTTCTAACATATAAAAGCCTTATTAAACACTTAATAGGGGTAAGCCAGACTGCTTGCCCCTATCTATTTTCTATTTGATAATATTGATAAGACTTAGTGCAATCGTCATAAACGGTGCGACAAATAGCACGCTGTCAAACCTGTCAAGCACTCCGCCGTGACCCGGCATTATGTTTCCGTAATCCTTGATTCCTGTCTGTCTTTTAATGAGCGAGGCGGACAAGTCTCCTAAAAGTCCCATCAATGCACAAATCATTCCGAGGATAAATAAAGCAATATAATTTATATCAATTATAGTTGATGCTATCTTAGAATATCCAAAGCCGAGTATAATAAATATAAGTCCGTTTGTTATCACTCCGCCGATTAAGCCCTCAATAGTTTTCTTAGGGCTAATATTCGGGCAAAGCTTATGCTTACCGAAAAATGTTCCTGCAAAATATGCACCACTGTCTGCCAACCAAGCACCGCAAAGTGTTAATATAACATAAAACAATCCGTGAAGTCCTCCACTTTTGTGTAAATACAAAAGTGTTGACATAGACGCAGACACAAAGACAGTTGCAAAAATCATAACACACAGCTTTTCAAACTTCATTGTCTTATAGTAACCAAGGAATGTTATAAACATCACAAGTAAAAATGCAGATGTTATATAATACATAATGTTTGCATTCAGCTTTAAAAGATGACCTGAAAACGGAATAGCTAATGCAAAAACATAACAAGCAATCTGAGACACTTTAAACCGCAGACAATCCTCTGCTCTGAAAAGCTCAAACAGTGCAATTTCAATAAGTGCAGCCACAGCGATATATAAAACTATTGTATTATGAAAACAAAGCACAACCACTGCAATCAGGATAGCCACAGCAGCAGATATAATTCTTGTAAGCATATTATATTCCTCCAAATCTTCTGTTTCGATCGCTGAAGGCTTTTATGGCTTCACCTAAATCCTTTTCTTTAAAATCAGGCCACAGAATATCAGTAAAATAATATTCAGCATAAGCCGATTGCCATATGAGGAAATTTGAAAGTCTCATTTCTCCGCTCGGTCTTATTATCAAATCAACAGGTGGAATATTCCCTGTATAAAGATTTTTCTCAATCAGATGCTCATCAATATCATTGATATCAAGCTCGCCATCTTTAACTTTTTTTGCTATTTCCTTAACACTGTGGCAAATCTCGCTCTGACCACCGTAATTGACAGCTAAAATTACCGTCATTGAATCAAAATCCCGTGAGATCTCTTCGGCATGCTTCATCTTTTCCCTCAGATTAGTTGATAACATAGACCTGTCTCCAATGAAAACGAGTCTGATATTTTCTTTTTCAAAAGACGAAACATCATCTAGATATTCCTCAAAAAGCTTCATAATAGCGTCTACTTCATCTTTAGGACGCTTCCAGTTCTCGGTGGAAAATGCATAGAAGGTCATATATTTAACTCCCATAGCTTTTCCTGCAAGAGCTATTTTTTTGAAAGTTTTAGCACCCTCCCTATGCCCGAGCTTTCTCGGAAGCAGACGTTTTTTTGCCCATCTGCCGTTGCCGTCCATTATAACGCCTATATGCGTTGGCACCAGAGTTTCACTTATATCATCTTGCTTTTTGCTGTTCACCGCCACGCCTGAAACCTCCGATAGATGAATCTACTAGATAGATAAAACTTCCTTTTCCTTTTCAGCAACTACTTCGTCGATAATTTTTGTGAATTTATCTGTAAGCTTCTGAGTTTTATCCTCACCATTTTTCAAATCGTCCTCAGTAAGCTCAGAATTCTTTTTCATAGCTTTCAGCTTCTCGTTAGCATCACGGCGTGAAGAACGAATTGCTACTTTTGCTTCTTCGCCGTATTTTTTCAAATCCTTAACAATTTCTTTTCTTCTGTCCTCTGTTAGCTGTGGAAATGTCAGTCTTATAACATTACCATCATTTGCAGGATTGATTCCTATATCAGACGCCTGAATCGCCTTTTCAATTTTTTTGATAAGGCTCTTATCCCAAGGCTGTATAACTAAAACTCTAGCCTCAGAAACCGAAACAGCTGCCATCTGATTAACAGGCGTAGGTGTTCCGTAATAATCAACCAACACTTTATCCAATATTGATGGATTTGCTCTTCCTGCTCTGATTGCCGCAAACTCGTTTTTAAGACTATTGATAGTCTTGTTCATTTTTTCCTCTGCTCTATTAAGTACCTCTTTCATAACAATTCTCCTTTACAATTATTTATATACTTACTTTTTATTTATTACCTTTGTACCGACAGGTTCACCCATACACGCTCTGTATATGTTTTCAGGATCAGCTAAATCAAACACATAAATCGGTATATCGTTATCCTTGCACATTGCCGCCGCAGTTGAATCCATAATCTTTAAGCCCTTTGATAAAATCTCATCAAATGAAAGCTCATCATACCTTACAGCATCATCATACTTATGCGGATCCTTGTCATACACACCGTCAACCATTGTCGCCTTAAAGAATATATCAGCCTCAATTTCAGCAGCTCTGAGTGCTGCTGCGGTGTCTGTTGAGAAAAACGGATTTCCTGTTCCACAGCCAAAGATAACAACTCTTCCCTTTTGAAAATGTCGCATAGCACGGTTTCTTATATAAGGCTCTGCAACCTGTGGCATTGAAATTGCCGTCTGAACTCTGACCTCTAATCCGCAGTTTTCTAAACCGTCGGCAACAGCCAGAGCATTCATAGCTGTAGCTAACATTCCAATATGATCAGCTCTTGTCCTGTCCATAGCACCACTAGAGCGTCCACGCCAGTAGTTTCCACCTCCAACTACAATACCGACTTCAACCCCTGCATCAACGCATTTTTTTACAGCCTTACCGAATGAGTTAATAACATCAAAACTCAAGCCCATCTGCTTGTCGCCTGCTAACGCCTCACCGCTCAGCTTCAAAAGAATCCTGTTATATTTCGGTCCCACCAGAACACTTCCTTTTTCATTTTATCAATTAACAGTATAGCATAAATCATGTAAATTGTAAACATAAATTTTAGAAAAAGATAAAGCGCCCAAGAAAAAATCCTGAACGCCCTTTTTATATTTACTTCACCTTTACCTTCTTCTTACTCTTAACCCACTTGCTATATACCTTCTGCACCTTGCCCTTTGCGTCCTTGTAAGTAGCATATGCCCTTACCCGAACAAAGTATTTCTTCTTGCTCTTGAGCTTCTTGATAACAAGCTTATTCTTTGTGGTCGTCTTCTTGATTGCATCCTTCTTGAAGTTCTTCTTAGTAGACGCCTGTACCTCGTAGCCTGCTGCCTTTGAAACCTTCTTCCAAGAAACAGTTATCTTCTTCTTGCCCTTAGCCTTTGCTGTAAGG
>CANQJW010000056.1 GCA_947624345.1 uncultured Clostridia bacterium
AAGGGCAAAAAGCGTTTAGAAAGGTTGACGGTGTCAAGCTTTTAGCTTTTTGGTCGCAGCGACTTTAGGAGCAAGACGCAGGTGCGTAGCACCGTCCGTCCACCAGCTCCATTTTATGCTTATAAGGTCAATTAGGGTTATATTTTAATTTGGTTGATTTAAGCTTAAAATAAATATGGAAGAGTTCCCGAGTGGCCAAAGGGGGCAGACTGTAAATCTGTTGCTTTACGCTTCGGTGGTTCGAATCCACCCTCTTCCACCACCGGCGAGCCGCCGGAGCCTGTTCGCGTTTCACATTTTGTGGAACGTGAATTTTTTATATCTCGCGTTAGTGGTTGCATATTTTTTGCTACCACTTTCCAGTAACGGTGACGTTGCATCCAGTCCGCGTACTAATTTAGTGCGTGGATTTTTTTCTTACACGTTTTTTACACGATTTTGTTTATTAAGTGAGAGTAAAAAATCAGTTTTGAATAACAAAACCACCGCTGTAATCATATACTACGGTGGTGATTTTTATGTCTATTATAAATTATAATCGATCTGCCGCCGCAGATTATGCAAAGCGGTGGGCGCTCCGAAGAAATCCGAAATACTATGATTTTGAAAATATCGGAGGGGATTGCACAAACTTTATTTCTCAGTGTGTTTTTGCAGGCTGCGGAATAATGAACTATACCAGAGATACAGGTTGGTACTACAACAGCCTTTCTGACAGAGCAGCCGCCTGGACAAGTGTTGAACAGCTAAATCGTTTTCTTGTTTCCAATAAGGGCGCCGGGCCTTTAGGTGAAATAACGGATTTACAACACTCAGAGATAGGTGATGTCATTCAGCTATCTGATGGGGAATCCTTTTATCATAGCTGCATTATCACAGGGTTTATTGAAGGGTCGCCTTTTGTTTGTGCACACACCTATGATGCTCTGAACAAGCCTTTGGAAAATTATAATTTTAACAATCTGAGGGTAATTCATATCATAGGAGCAAACAGTGGATAGCAATAATTGAATGACAAAGGCTTGCTATCTGTCAAAGGTGAAATCTATAAATTCCGCGGTCGATTTGTCGCTTTCAGTCAGAAATTCGAAATAAACTGCGTGCTTACCGATAACGCCGGTTGTAAGCGGAGCTGTGAATGAGGTGTCATCACTAGTTATGTCAAAGCTTGCTATGATACGTCCTTTGTAACTATCAAGCCGCAGATTAACGGTAAATGGAGCAGTTGTACTTGCGGTGATGGTCGCAGTTTTTGGAGAGATAGAGCCGAATTGCAGATAGCGGAAGCCGGCGGTAGTGCCGTTTTGGATATTTACAACAGGCGATGAAATTCCCTCTATTGGCTCATATACCGGCTTGATATACGCCTGTTTAAGCGGCGTCAGGTGACAGCAGTATCCCGCAGAAATTATCTTATAGGCGTCAAGACCGTTTATGTGAGCGCCCTGAGATGTCATTTCAACAGGCTTTGAGCTGACAGGCTCACCATTAACATAGGTGATGTTACCTATGTAGATTTTTCCATCCTTGCCCATTGCAACATCAACTGGTTCTAACATCGCCTGACGAGAGAACTCGTCAGTTCCGGTATGGCGGTGATAGAAAATATACCACTTTCCTTTTATCTCGATAATCGAGCCGTGATTGTTGCCCCAGCGGAAGGTCATCTCACCAGTGCCGTCAGTCTGAGGAATTATCTCGCCACCATTGAAGCTGATGTCGCCGCCTTCTTTGTAGCCGTCGAGTGGGCTGTCGCTGTATTTATAGGACAAGAATCCGTTACATGGTTCATATACGCCTAGCTCCGGAACAGGTGTGACATAGCGTTTTGAATAAATATATACATACTTCCCCATAACCTTGCGAGGGCTGGAAGCCTCAAAGAATGCATCTCTCAAATCTTCACCGCCGTCATTTTCGGGTTGCCATGGGTTGGGAATGTGACCTATTGGATTTGCACGGAAGGTTTCTTCCTTGATAGTTGCCATATCGTCTTCAAGCTCTGCACAGAAAGCGCCGCAAAACCCCCAAAAAGCATAAACTCGTCCGTCATCGTCCACCAAAACGCCGGGGTCAAATCCAAGCTTGGTTTCAACCGGATTTTCAAACGGTCCGGCAGGATTCTTTGATGACGCTACCATAATTCTGGAACCGCAGTCCTCAGCAGCGTATAGATAGAATGTGTCGCCCTTTTGGACAACATCCGGTGCATAGAGAACGCTACCGTCAGTGGCGGTATAGCAGACGCCGTGGCAGTACCAGTTGGTTAGGTCATCGACCGGTGCGCTCCATACAACCTGATCTGTTCCGCAATAAGCTGTCTTTAGAGTATCATGAGAGCCATATACATATACTCTTTTCTCGCCGTTAAATTCAAAAACTCGCGGCTCACCGTCGGGGACATGTTCCCAGAGCGGCATATAGGGGTTTGCGCTTAGAATTTTTTCTTTCATAGCTTTATTTCCTTTCGTTAAAGGGTATTTTAACAGCGATAATCACTGAATTTCAGTCAGATCCTTGATAACCTCTCCTGCAATTATCAGCCCAGCCACAGACGGCACAAAGGCATTTGATCCCGGAATATCTCGACGTATGGTGCATTTTCTTGCCGTACCCGGCGGACATATGCAGTTATCACGGCAGGAAATCGCCATATCCTCTATGGGGCGGATAGGCTTCTCTTCGGAATATACAACCTTGACATTCTTTATTCCTGCTTTTCTCAGCTCTTGACGCATTACCCTAGAAAGAGGGCAGACTTTTGTTTCATAAATATCTGCAACCCTGAATGCAGTGGGATCAAGCTTGTTTCCGGCGCCCATAGCGGAAATGACAGGTGTTTCTGCCGCTTTGGCACGCTTTATAATCTCAAGCTTTCCTGTTACAGTATCTATAGCGTCAATAATATAATCATATTCTGTAAAATCAAATTGATCGGCTGTATCGGGCATATAAAAGCATTTGTGGGTGTTGACTTTTATATCAGGGCATATATCGAGAATACGCTTCTTGGCAATATCAACCTTGTATTGTCCTACAGTGCTGCGTAAAGCGAATATTTGTCGGTTAAGATTTGTCAGACAGATTTTGTCGTCGTCAATCAGGTCGAGCGTTCCAACACCGCTTCTCGCAAGGGCTTCAACAGCATATCCGCCTACTCCGCCTATTCCGAAAACTGCTACCCGACTATTTTCTAGCTTTTCCATTGCTTCCTTGCCGAATAAAAGCTCTGTTCTTGAAAATTGATTAAGCATTAAAATACCTCATGATCTTAATTTGTAGTTAATTCTTTTCATACATTCTCTGTTTTTCCGCCCTTTATGTTGATTCCTTCGTCGTAATCATCGAGAAAATGATGATAATCATCTCCGATATGATAAGAGATCAGCGTTTTAAGATTGACATTCTCCACGCTGCGGAAGATATTCATATCAACTGCCGGATTAACTGCTCTAAGCTCCTTAATCAGCGACTTTATCTCCTGACGCTTTGAGTCTCCTATGCCATTGTCGCACATAGTAAGGTTTTCGGTAAGACGGCAAGCACATTGAATAAAATGCAAATCGTTATATTGCTTCCACGCTATAATATCAGCTTCTTTAACCATATACATAGGGCGAATAAGCTGCATACCTCCGAAGTTTTCGCTATGAAGCTTCGGCATCATAGTCTGAACCTGCGAGCCGTAAAGCATACCCATAAGAATTGTTTCGATTACGTCATCAAAATGGTGTCCCAACGCAATTTTATTACAGCCCATATCCTTCGCCTGTTTGTAGAGATAACCTCTCCGCATACGCGCACATAAATAGCAGGGGTGATTATCGAGCTTTGCTACAACGTCGAAAATTCTGGTTTCAAACATCTTGATAGGCAAGCCTAGAAGCTCGGCGTTTTCGATAATTTTCTGGCGATTGATTTCATTATAGCCCGGATTCATCACAAGATATTCGACCTCAAACGGCACCTTGCTGTACTTCTGAAGCCGCTGCATACACTTCCCCATAAGCATTGAATCCTTGCCGCCTGAAATGCAGACTGCAACCTTATCGCCTTCTTTGATAAGGTCATATTCCTTTACGCCCTTGAGGAATCTGTTCCATATTGGCTTACGGAATTTCTTTACTATACTTTCGTCTATTTCTTTGGTTATATTCATATTAACTCTCTTTCAAAATGTAAAAAAATTAACCCGCAAAACTGTAAATCAAGCTTATGTGAGCAAATTTTCATACACATTATTTTAGGCTATTGTACCATATTTCTATATAAGTTGCAATAGATTGAGGGTAAATATTCTTGCGTCTTGCATTCGGACTATTGCTTCTGATTTGACATTTCTTATACTTTATGGTAAAATACTATGATGTAAAATATAAATGTAAATCTGAAAGGAGGAACGCTCTCAAGGGAGCGTGAGTATATATGTCAGGACATTCAAAATGGAGTAATATCAAGAGAAAAAAAGAGGGCAACGACGCTGCAAAAGCTAAGATATTCACAAAAATCGGAAGAGAAATGATGGTTTGCGTAAAAGAGGGCGGACCTGACCCTGCAAATAATTCAAAGCTTCGTGATTTGATTCAGAAAGCAAAGAGCAACAATGTGCCTAATGATAATATCGAAAGAATGATCAAAAAAGCTGCCGGAGAGGGCGACAAGAACAACTACGAGACTATGGTCTATGAGGGATATGGACCAAACGGTGTAGCGGTTATTATTGAGTGTTTGACCGATAACAAAAACCGTACGGCAGGGGATATCAGGCATTATTTTGATAAGTTTGGCGGAAATCTGGGAACAACAGGATGTGTATCCTTTATGTTTGAGCAAAAGGGTATAGTGGTTTTAGAGAACAACGGTGCTGACGAGGATAAGATAATGGAGGATTGTCTGGAATCGGGTGCAACTGACTTCAACATTGAAGACGACATTATCGAAATAACTTGCGAGCCTAATGAAGTCTCAGATGTAAACCACGCAATGACTGATTTAGGATACAAGGTTCTCTCGGCCGGGGCAGAGCAGGTTCCTACAAATCGAGTAACGCTTACTGATGAGGAGTCGATCAAGAAAATGAATCTGCTTTTAGAAACTCTTGAGGACAACGATGATGTTCAGGAGGTTTATCACAACTGGGATATGCCTGCTGAGTAAATTTGAATTACACTGCCCTGCTTTTAATAAATGAAGGCTGGGCTGTTTGTTTTCGGCAAATTGATGTTAATTTCGGCTGAAAATATAAGTTTTTAATAAAAATACGAATAATTCGTCAATAGATATTGCATTTTTCATCAAGTGAGTTTATAATAGTTATGATATATATTTTTTGAAAGAGGTATTAGAAAATGTTAGACATCAGATACGAGCTGTCAGATAAGCTCAAAGACAAACCGACTGACGAATCAAATCTTGGATTCGGAAATATCTTTACTGACCATATGTTTATTATGAATTATGATACAGGTATGGGTTGGCACGACGCAAGGATCGTACCTTTCGGAGATATTTCTCTTTCACCTGCCGCAATGTGTCTGCACTATGGTCAGGAGATTTTTGAAGGACTTAAGGCATACAGAACTAAGGACGGTTCTATTCAGCTTTTCAGACCGAATGAAAACTTCAAGAGAATGAATGTTTCAAACGAGAGAATGGTTATCCCTCAAATCAATGAGCAGGACTGTCTTGACGGTCTTATGGCTTTGCTTAAAGTCGAGAAGGATTGGGTTCCGCATACTGAAGGAGCTTCACTCTATATAAGACCTTTTATCATTTCAACCGATCCTTATGTAGGAGTTCGTCCTGCTGACCACTATTTGTTTATGATAATCCTTTCTCCGTCGGGAGCTTATTACTCAACAGGACTTAACCCTGTTAAAATCTATGTTGAGAGCAGATATGTAAGAGCTGTAAGGGGCGGAACAGGCTTTGCCAAGACTGCCGCTAACTATGCTATTTCACTTAAAGGCCAGGACGAGGCCCATAAGCAGGATTATGAGCAGGTTCTGTGGCTCGACGGCGTTGAGCAGAAGTATGTTGAAGAAGTAGGCTCGATGAACATTTTCTTCGTTATCGACGGCAAAATAGTTACCCCTGCGCTTACCGGCTCGGTTCTTCCGGGTATCACAAGAAAGTCTGCAATAGAGGTTTGCAGGAAACGTGGCTACGAGGTTGAGGAGAGAAGAATTTCTATCGAGGAAGTTGCCAAGGCTTACGACGAGGGCAAGCTCGACGAGGTATTCGGAACAGGAACGGCTGCTGTTATTTCTCCTGTTGGACACCTCAAATGGAACGATAAGATTATGACGATAAACGATAACAAAATCGGTCCTGTATCTCAGATGCTTTATGACACAATGACAGGAATCCAATGGGGAACTATTCCCGACGAGTTTGGCTGGATAGTTCCAGTAGATGTTGAATAGTATGATATAAAATAGCGGGCAGTGTTTGCCCGCTTTTTTGTTATAAATAAAAAGCTAAGCGCTTGTGTAGCTTAGCTTTATTGATGTGTTAATAGCAGTAGGTATTCTATTACAAACATATTAATTCTTCATTGTATTTATCTATCTTCATTTTATATTAGAACAATAAATTTATTACTTTTTAATATTGATTATAAATGCATATTCATATGTTTTATCAGAATCTTTTAATACAATTCTAAATCCTCGTGTTTCTTGATTTGCTAAAAACGAACTATCGCTCGATAACGCTAATGCAGGATGTTCAGATAGTTTTATTGATGCAGTATTGTTATCAATTTTTAAATCGTACTGATTTATTGATTTATTAAAAAAACTATGTCCGTCTTCATTTAAAAGATGATCATAAACTATTGCATTATCATACTTTTTGTCAAACTTAATTGATATTTCATCATCGAATTTAGCATTGGTTTTGTTTTCTAATAGAGGACTAAATATATTTTTTTCCGTATCAAAATCAATATCTTGATCTTCAGTTATATCAATTAAATCATCTGTATTCACATCAACCTGCTGCATTTCAATTTTCTTGTCGCCTAAATACGCAGAAACTTGAGAACTGTCCTTCGTAGATTTTTGAGCAGAACATCCCGTTAGTAATAAAACTAACGCACAGATCAAAAAAGAAAGTTTTTTCATAATGACCTCCTTATTTACTGTTTGTTTTTAACAGGTAAAGCAATAAGTATAACAGTTGCTAACCAATATAAAACATAAATAATATATGCTGTAATGTTGTGCCAAAACCAACTGAATGAAGGCAGTGAAACTGCAAATAAAATAAATACAACTGCTATTATTGCCATAACTATACCTATTCCTCTGGTAGTTTTCAAATTAGGTGAAACAAGTAAGGATATTGTAATTACTGCATAAGCAATGTAAATAATATACATTACTTCAAGGCTCCAAGACCAACTCAATTCCGGATATTGAAGTGCGATTAAAACAAACACAACTGCAATAATTGCCATAATAATGCCTGCTATTCTGGTTTTCTTCATCTAAATCAAATCCTTTTACTGATTATCAATGTAAGCACTTTTAACAGCTTCAATTTCGCTTTCTCCTGATTGTATGTTTGAGGCGTTTTCTTCCAGTATATCGCTCGGCGGAATAATTATGTCTATCGCCTGCTTGTGATTAACAATATTCATCTCTGTATATGAACCGCCGTTTTCGCCGTCAATTGTCCACGCAACCATTTTATCAGATGTTATTTTGAGATTGGCAGTTTTGAATTTCAAAAAGAATTTTGGATTAAGCTGGGCTTTTGGCGAACCTGCGGCAGGAAGATTTGTTATAAGCGACGTCCATTCTATTGGGTTGTTCGGCTTTTTGACAAGCGTTACCTCAAAAAGCCCGTCGTCGAAAAGAACGCCCTCTTTCTTCAGGTTGAGAATTCCGCCGACTGAGGTGGTGTTTGTAATCATACCAAGAATAAAGGTGTCCTCGATTATGTTGCCATCGTATTCAATTTTTAAATCGTATGCCTGTATTTTACCGAGACTTTTAGCTCCCTCAAGAACATAAGCCAAATGTCCAAGAATGTTTTTAGATGTTTGTGGAGTTTCATAAGAAACCGCTGTGAATACTCCGAATGCTGCGACATAACAGAAATGCCTGTCGTTAAGCGAGCCGACATCGTAAGCAAACGGCGTTCCGTGAATAACATTATCAGCGGCCTTAACCATATTCTTCGGGATTTTCAGACTGTTTGCAAAGTCGTTTGTCGTTCCCGCCGGGATATAGCCCAGACGAGGACGGTTTTCGCATTTCATAAGACCCGTTATAGATTCTGATAATGTACCGTCGCCACCCGAGCAGACGATAAGATCATAGCCCTCGTTGTTGCTTTTTTCAATAACCTTTAAAGCGTCGTTCTTTTTCTGTGTAGGGTATGCAGTAACAAAGTAGTCGCCCTTTGTAAAAAGGTCTATGATGTCAGAAAGACTGGACTTGAGCAAGCCTTTTCCTGCATTTGGATTATACACAAACAGTAATTTTTTTTTCATAAAACTCACTTCTTTGTTATATTTTCTTATTTCAGTAATATTTTATATTATATTTATCCAAAAGTCAAGTTGATAACAGATGCGTACCTTTACAAAAATTCGGATTTGTGTTATCATTTTGACATAAGATTACATAGAGAGGACATTTATCGAATGGTACTTGATGATTTTAACGGATATATTTTTGATCTTGACGGAACGCTTATAGATTCGTCATATGCGTGGCGCAGGGTTGATGACATTTTTCTGTCTGGATATGGGATTGACACCCCTGACGATTATGACAGAGAAATTGCAAGTATGGGCTTTGAGCTGGCGGCGCAATATACGATTGACCGCTTTCATTTAAACCTGACTGTGAATGAGGTAATGGATGAATGGAATAAAAATGTAAAAGATGTTTTCACGACAGAAATCGTTTTGTTCAGCGGTGCTGAGGAATATCTGAGAAGCTTAAAGAGCAAGGGCAAAAAGCTGAGCGTTGCAACAGTAAACAGCTTAGAGCTTACCGAATCAATTCTTCGCAATAACGGAGTTTTGGATTTGTTTGATGATATTACTACAAAAGAAGAGGTGACACGCCCTAAGGGATTCCCTGATATTTATTTAAAGTCCGCTGAAAAGCTTGGGCTTTCAGTGCCTGAATGTGTAGTCTTTGAGGATATTTTAGAGGGGATAAAGGGAGCGAAAGACGGAGGCTTTAAAACGGTTGCGGTTATGTGCAAAAAGAAAGTTCACTATCGTGATGAGATGATGTCCCTTTGCGACAAATATATTACAAGCTACAAAGAGCTTATATAGGGGAAATATTATTAAAGAAAAGTGTAGTGAAAAGCTGAAGCGGTAAACATATAATAAATATTTATATATAACAAAAAAACTGACATCGAATGAACGGCGTCAGTTTTTTATCCTATTATTTTACTGTTTTAACCTTTGACCAATTGCTGTAATACTTTTTTGAACCAACCTTAATATATGACCTGATTTTTGCATAGTATTGTTTGTTTGACTTTAAGCCTTTGACCGTAGCTTTGGTAGTATTCTTTTTAATGTTAACAATCTTTTTGTCTTTGGAAAGTTTTTTGTTTGTTCCAAGCTTTATTTGATATCCCGAAACCTTATATGCTTTTTTCCATTGAACAGTAGCTTTCTGTCCGTTGCTCTTTACTTTCAAGCCGGAAACAGCACTTGATTTAATTTCATTTTTATTTGTATAAGCGCTTAATGTTGCACTATCAACAAGCTTTATCAAATTCCAGGTTGCGGTCTTTTTGTCCTTTGAAAGCTTTCCGTTTGTGTATACGATCTTTTGAGGGAATGTAACACTGAAGGTGACTTTTATTATGTCTTTCATTGCTTGCATATCGCTTTGTGAAACTGTCATAGTCTCATCAGTATATTTACCGTATTTAGCAACAAACTTTGTCTTAGAAATTGAACCCGATACAAAAAGGGTGCCGTCAAATACGTCTTTTTTTGCTTTAGCAATGCTTGAGTAAGGTTCGCTTATATCAAAGCATTTATATTCTTCGCCTTTTATAGTTTCTTCATATTCTTTAATTGTTGCATTAGGCGATTCTTCTTTGATCTCTTGAATCGGATCGTTTTCTTCAGAAGCATATTGACTATCATAGTATTCTTTTTGAATTTTTATAACACCATGGATTGTTGCAGAACCGTCTGCGTTGATTGTTACGCCCACATTTTCCTGCATACATCCTGTCAATGCTACCATAGCGATTATTGCTGAAATTAAAATTGCAAAAACTTTTTTCATATGAATCCTCCTGTTGATTTTCCTTTAAGATATTATAATACGGATTTTTTAATAAGTCAATTGCTTTATAATGTTAATATTTGTTTAATTAAAAAAACCGATCATGATTATGCACAAGTCCAGTAAAAACGGACAATAGAAAAAACACCCCCTATATGGTAGAATAAAAGAAACTACCGTAAAGGG
>CANQJW010000057.1 GCA_947624345.1 uncultured Clostridia bacterium
AATGCTTATGAAGACAATTTGAGCAAAGCTGCGATAGAAAAAGTGATGGAAAAGATTTTTTCAACAAAATCGGGAACGGACCTTCTTAAAACTATGTTTGGCATATGAGGATCAGTTGTGGAAATAAAATGCTAGTTATTTTGTCAGCATAGAAAGGATTTCGCGAATAAGGAAATAATTTATTATATTATTTTTAATAAAAGACTTGCAATTTTTAAATTATGTGTTATTATTATAGTTAATAAATGTTTTATACATTTAAATATTGAATATTGAGGAGGTATGCTAAAATGGCATATAAAATTTCTGATGATTGCATCAGCTGCGGTGCTTGTGCTGCTGATTGCCCAGTAGGGGCTATTACAGAGGGCGACGGAAAGTACGTTATCGATGCTGATACTTGTATTGATTGCGGTGCTTGTGCAGGTACTTGTCCCGTTGACGCACCATCAGCTGAGTAATAAGATAGTTACATAGGTCACACACTGTTTAAGCGGTGTGTGATTTTTTATTTTATAAGATGTGATTAGAAAATAAAAAAGCTCCTGCAAATTTTTACAGGAGCCTTGTTTTAATAGTACATTATGACTACGGTACCCAGAGGTACATTTTCGTATATATACTGTGCATCGCTCAGAGAAATTCCTACACAGCCGTGTGAGCCGAAGTATTTATATCTGTCTCCGCCAAAAGAACTTTGCCATGTTGCGTCGTGAATACCAATGCTGTTCTGGCTAATATAGTTCCAGTAAGAGCAATTTGATTCATAAGAGCCCTCTGAGGTTCTGCCCTTCATCGTTTTGTTTCTTTCCTTCATCCAGAGCTGATAAATGCCGGGGTAGGTCATTCTCTCAGTTGTCGGAAGTCCAGAAACTATGCCACATTCGTGTATTACCTTGCCGTCTTTATAATACCAGAGCATTTGGTTTGTGAGGTCAACCTCTATGTATGTCTTAAGCTGAGAAATATCAGTTATAACCTCTTTTTCGTCCTTTTTGCTTCGTTTAACCTTGCCTTGTGTATCATAGGTGTATCCGCCATTTGTCCAGTAAACAGGTTCAATAGTTGTATTCTCACCCTTTTCAAGGGCGTCGCAAATCGCCTCAGCTGTTTTATCAGCATCAAGAAAATATCCGAAAATTCCGTCAAACTTTCCGTCAGCACCTCTCTTGGCTTCAATGGTTACAGTACCCTGCAAAGTTGACTTGAATTTTCTTGTTTTATTGAGTGTGTCGTATTTGCTTCTTATTGAGTTTACCCATTCCCAGACGGATTCCTGGTCAACCGTATAGCTGCCGTCTTTTTTGATGGTCACCCAGTCTTTGAATACATCAAAGTTTATATTTTCAGTGGTGTAGTCAAAGTCCAGCTTGACCTCTAAATTAAAAACCTTGTTGAGATCCTCCAACTTTTCCTGAAGATCACTTGCAACAACGCTAGGCTTTTTATAGCAATCAGCGTCAAAAAGATTTATTTCCTCGACACCGTTGTTTATAGCCTCTATTGCCTCTTTAAAAACCTTTTCGGTGTCAACAATGTCTCCCTGAACCTCAGGAGTGATAACAAATCCGTCGTCCTCCATTACGATTTTAGCGTTTTTAGACGGTGTAACGCCAAAGCTTGCATTGTCAATTATGTCTTTAAGTTTTTCTTCGGAATATGTACCCTCCATTGAAATGGTATAGGTTGATTTTTTAACAAGATTTACAAACCAGAGAGCCTTGTTTTCCTTATTTGAAATTTCACTTAGCTTGTCATTAGTTGAATATGTATAATCAATCTTAGAGTAATCAATGGTAACAGTTTCGCCGTTCAGTTTTTCTAAAACTAGCTTGTTCACTGTATTTCCTGATTCAACAGCCTGTACTGCTTCGCTTAGATTCATTCCGCCGATTGAGATTCCGTTTACATATGTGTTCGGAAGAAAGCTGTCCTTGGTCATCATATATCCCACTATATAAGCACCAATCAACAGGATTACCACAATACCGAGTACAAATAAAACAGCGTTTCTGCCTTTGTGACTTTTAGTCTTGATGTTTTTTAGCTCGTTATATCTGTTGTCACGATCAATCTCTTTTTGCAATCCTTCGGCTTCACTATCCAAATTATTAGTCCTTTTGTCTTTGTCTAAATACGTGTTATATGTATCATCTTCGCTGTTTTTAAGACTTTGATTTATCTGATTTATAATATCGTCCTTTGATTTAAGGGCAACACCATTTCCAGCATTATTCCGCGACTGAGCTTCAGCGTTTAGTGTATTTGAGTAAGCTTCTTTTTTCTCAGCGGACTTAGCAGACGATTTGTTGACTTCAGCTATGATTTTCTCAACATCATAATCATCAGTTGCTTTTGTGATATTGTCTTTATCAAAATCTTTGTTCATCTGTATTTTCCTTTCTTTAAATTATATCTGCTTTTTATGTCTATTATTCTAAAAATTTGTTTAAATATATTATACAACAATTTTGATTTTATTACAATACTAAAAAAGTAAAAATAATTTCGCTTTTCAACTTTTTAAAGCGGCTTAAATTAAAGTCAAATCAGTATATAGTCAATGCTCATAGATATGCTTTTTCTGTGCTATATCAGATATTTTGATAAGCCTTAACTACCTCTCCTACATATGCTGTGTGGAAATCCTTTTCAGGGTACCATCTGTCTATTAGCGTTTTGTCAATGAAGCATTCAGGATCAATATCCTGTGCAAAAACCTTTCTGCAAATCAGTATAAGCTCCGCCTGCTCAAAGGTCGTTGTGTTGTCTATAAATAGGGGAACAAGACCTGTTTCCTTTGCCTTGTCGAAATCTCTTCCGCTTTTTGTTCCGCAAAAACTAAGTGCGTCCTTATTTCCGTCCTTTAAAAATGATATGGTAAAGTATTCGCTTTTATCTACAAACTCTTTTGTATATCTCTGGGGACGGATAACCGTAACAGCAACGCTTTTTCCCCACATAGTTCCAATGCTTCCCCACGATGCGGTCATTGTGTTATATCCGTTTTCATCCCCTGCGGTAACCAGAAACCAATCGTCCGCAATCTTTGAAAATGGATTGAGCTTCTCAAGCGTCTTGATGTCAATTTCTTTAAGTGCCATAATATTTCCTCCTGATAGAAAATTAAAATAATATTTTTAACTTATAATAAATTATATACCATAAAGATATGATTTTCAATAGATAATTATCACCTATGTAATCTTATTATATATGGACAAAGTGATAAAAATATGATAAAATAAGCTAAAGTTTAAAAATTATAGCAGAATGAAGTCATGCTATGAATAAATATACATAATATTCGTGCATATATGCATAAATAATGCATAAAATTGATAAATATGCAAGAAATAACGAAAATATTGTATAAAACCATTGACATTGGCAGACTTTAGTGTATAATTAACACAAACATAAATTTTTTTGGAGGACAATATTATGGCAAAAGAAATTAAAAAGGTAGTTTTAGCTTATTCAGGCGGACTTGACACGTCAATAATTATTGCGTGGCTCAAGGAGAATTACAACAACTGTGAGGTTATCGCTGTATCGGGTGATGTAGGACAGGGAACTGAGCTTGACGGTCTTGAGGAAAAGGCTATAAAGACCGGCGCTTCAAAGCTTTATATTGAGGATCTGAATGATGAATTTATAGAGGACTATGTGTTCCCGACTGTTCAGGCAGGAGCAGTTTATGAAAACAGATACTTGCTTGGAACTTCGTTCGCAAGACCTATTATTGCAAAGAGAATTGCAGAAATCGCAATCAAAGAGGGTGCTGACGCTATCTGCCACGGCTGTACGGGTAAGGGTAACGATCAGGTGAGATTTGAGCTTGCTATAAAGGCTTTTGCTCCTGATATGGAAATTATCGCGCCTTGGAGGATCTGGGATCTGAAATCCCGTGAGCAGGAGATTGAATATGCAGAGGCACACAATATTCCTCTTAAAATAAACAGAGAGACTAACTATTCAAAGGATAAAAACCTGTGGCATCTTTCTCACGAGGGTCTTGACCTTGAGGATCCTGCAAACGAGCCTCAGTATGAAAAGGAAGGCTTTTTGGAGATGGGAGTTTCTCCGCTTCAGGCACCTGACAAGCCTACTTATGTGACGATCCACTTTGAAAAAGGAGTTCCTACCGCTATTGACGGCAAGGAAATGAAGGGTGTTGACATTGTAAAGACTTTAAACAAGCTTGGCGGAGAAAACGGTATCGGTCTTGCCGATTTAGTTGAAAACCGTTTGGTCGGAATGAAGTCTAGGGGTGTATACGAAACTCCGGGCGGAACGATTCTTTACCACGCTCACGATGTTCTGGAGACTATTACTATCGACAAAGAAACTGCAAGAATGAAGCAGTATATCGGTATTAAGTTCGCTGACATTGTTTATAACGGTCAGTGGTACACACCGCTAAGGGAAGCTCTTTCAGCATTTGTTACCGAAACTCAGAAGACTGTAACAGGTGATGTTAAGCTGAAGCTTTATAAAGGTAATATCATTAACGCCGGCGTTACATCACCATACACATTGTATGATGAAGAGGTTGCTACCTTCGACGAGGACAATGTTTACAATCAGGCAGACAGCGCAGGCTTTATCAATCTGTTCGGACTGCCTATTAAGGTTAAGGCTAAGCTGGAACAAAAAAGAAAGAAGTAATTGGTGTTAAGTTAGTTATAAAAAACTATCGGGGTGGCATTCTGCTGCCCTTATAGGTTTTTATAGGGAGTTTAAACTCGAGAAACATTTCTAAAGGAGAGATTTATTATGCCAATGTGGGCAGGACGTTTTTCAAAGGATATTGACGAGCGTGTAAATGATTTCAATTCGTCTATAAAGTTTGATGCGAGAATGTATCGCCATGATATAAAGGGTTCTATTGCCCACGCAACAATGCTGGGCGAGTGCGGAATAATCGACAAAAGCGAGAGCGAGGTCATTATAGACGGGCTGAAGGGTATTTTAGTTGATATTGATAACGGAGTTTTGGAGTTTGACCCGAACGCTGAGGATATTCATATGTTTGTCGAGGCTGAGTTGACTAAGCGTGTCGGCGACGCAGGAAAAAGACTTCATACTGCACGTTCAAGAAACGATCAGGTAGCACTTGATATAAGAATGTACCTTTTAGACGAGATAAAAGAAATAAGAGAAATAACCGTAAAGTTGATTCATACCATAACCGATATGGCAAAAGAGCATATTGAAACGGTTATACCCGGATATACACATCTTCAAAGGGCGCAGCCGATAACGTTTGCTCATCATCTTATGGCATATGCAAATATGCTTCTGCGTGACATAGGAAGGCTTGATGATACATACAAAAGAATGAATCAAATGCCTTTGGGAAGCGGCGCTTTAGCGGGTACTACCTACAATATAGACAGGCAGAGAGTTTGCGAACTTTTAGGCTTTGACGGGATTACTCAAAACTCTCTTGACGGAGTTTCGGACAGGGATTTCTGCATTGAGCTTGCGAGTGCAATATCGATACTTATGATGCATCTCTCACGCTTTTCGGAGGAAATTATTTTATGGTGTTCGTGGGAGTTTAAGTTTGTCGAGCTTGACGATGCTTACGCAACAGGCTCTTCAATAATGCCGCAGAAGAAAAACCCTGATGTTACTGAACTTATCAGGGGAAAAACCGCCCGTGTTTACGGAGATTTGAACACTTTGCTTTCTATGATGAAAAACTTGTCGCTTGCTTATGACAAGGATATGCAGGAGGATAAGGAGGCAATATTTGACGCTGTAGATACGGTCAAGCTGTGTATAAATACGTTTATACCCATGCTGTCTACAATGACGGTTATAAAAGAGAATATGAGAAACGCAGCGGCTAAGGGATTCATAAACGCAACCGACTGTGCAGACTATCTTGTTAAAAAGGGTATGCCGTTCAGAGACGCTTATAAAATCACAGGTACTTTAGTTGCAAGATGTATAGAGTTAGGCGTTACCCTTGAAACACTGCCGATAAGCGAGTATAAAAAGCTAAGCGACAGCTTTGATGAAGATGTCTATAAAGCTATTTCTCTTGATACCTGTGTAATGCAGAGAAAGTCGGCAGGAGGACCTGCACCCGAGAGCGTTAAAGCTCAGATAGAGTATGTTTTGAGAGAGATTGATAAGTAAAATCGAAAGGCAATATATATGAAAACAAAAATCTTTATTGACGGAAAAGAAGGCACGACAGGTCTTAAAATCTATGAGAGATTTAAGGACCGTAATGACCTTGAAATAATGCTTATAGACGAGGAAAAACGTAAGGATAAAAGCGAGCGTGCTAAATTTATAAACGAGTCGGATATTACTTTTCTGTGTCTGCCTGATAAAGCGGCGATTGAATCTGTCTTGCTGATTGACAAAAATAACGACCACACAAAGATAATAGACGCATCTACTGCTCACAGGACGAACCCTGACTGGGCATATGGCTTTCCTGAGTTGTCGCCTGAGCATAGGGAGAAGATAAAAAATTCAAACAGAATTGCTGTTCCCGGCTGTTATGCAAGCGGATTTATAAGTCTGGTTTACCCTCTTATCAAAGCGGGTATTCTGCCTAAGGACTATCCTGTAACCTGCCATGCAGTATCGGGATATTCAGGAGCAGGCAAGAAAATGATAGCGGTCTACGAGGGTGATGAAATCCCTTATGAATACAATTCGCCGAGACAGTATGCTCTTACGCAAAATCACAAGCACCTGCCCGAAATGCAGAAGATCTGCGGTCTTGACTATCCGCCTGTTTTTAATCCGATAGTTGACGATTACTATGCAGGAATGGTGGTTACAGTGCCGATAATAACAAGGCTTTTGAACGGCAGTTACACAGCGTCTGACATACACAAAGCATTAAGCGAGCATTATAAAAACGAACATTTTGTTAAGGTAATGGAACCGGGCGGAACAGAAACTCTGCCCGACGGCTTTTTGGCTGCAAATACTCTTGAGGGAACAAACAATATGCAGATTTTTGTCTGCGGAAACGACGAGCGGGTTTTGCTATGCTCACGGCTTGACAATCTGGGAAAAGGAGCAAGCGGTGCGGCAGTTCAGTGTATGAATATAGTGCTTGGAATAGATGAGAGAACAGGGCTTGAATAGAGTTAATACAATAAAATCGCAGGAGAATATCAAGTGATAATAAACCGAAAGGACAGTAGACAATAATATGATACTAAAAGGTAATGATAAATTTATATCAGGCGGAGTGTGCGCCGCAAGAGGTTTTAAGGCAAACGGTGTAAACTGCGGACTTAATTCTGATAAGAATAAAAACGACTTGGCGCTTATAGTTTCCGACACGCTTTGCAATACTGCCTGCGTTTACACTCAAAACAAGGTGAAGGGTGCGCCGATTTATGTTACAAAAACGCACCTTGAAAAAACAGGCGGAAAGTCAAGAGCAGTTATTGCAAACTCCAAGAACGCAAATACCTGCAACGCTGACGGAGAGCAAAAGGCAGAGAAAATGTGTTCTATTGCTGGAAAGGCTCTCGGAATACCAAGCGATGAGGTCATAGTTGCTTCAACAGGAGTTATCGGACAGATCCTGCCGATAGAGCCGATTGAGAGCGGAATCAAACCGCTTGTTGAGGGGCTTTCGTATACGGGAAATGACAAGGCGGCAAATGCAATTATGACTACAGATACAGTAGACAAGCAGGTCGCAGTCGAATTTGATATAAGCGGAAAGACCTGCCGTTTGGGCGGTATGGCAAAGGGCAGCGGAATGATCCACCCGAATATGGCTACTACCTTGAACTTTATAACTACAGACGTTAATATCTCTGTTGATATGCTTCAAAAGGCACTTGGCGAAGTGGTCGAGACGACCTACAACTGCCTTTCTGTTGACGGTGATACCTCCACAAATGATATGGTATCGGTTATGGCGAACGGTTTTGCTGGCAATGACGAGATAATAAGCGAAAATGCAGATTTTGAAACCTTTAAGCAAGCATTGTACGCTGTAATGATGAATATGACAAGAATGTTAGCCGCCGACGGTGAGGGTGCTTCAAAGCTGCTTGAATGTAATGTGACAGGGGCTAAAGATTTTGAAACGGCAAGAACTGTTGCAAAAAGCGTTATATGTTCACCTCTGTTTAAGTGTGCAATGTTCGGCGCAGACGCTAACTGGGGAAGAATACTCTGTGCCATAGGTTATGCAGACGCTGAGTTCGACATAAATAATGTGTCGGTAACGCTTGGAAGCTCAAAGGGTAAAATTCACGTTTGCGAAAATGGAGCAGGAATTGCATTTTCAGAAGAAAAGGCAAAGGAAATTCTTCTTGAAGATGAAATAATCATAGATATAAATATCGGTAACGGAGAGGGCAAAGCAACCGCATGGGGCTGTGATCTAACATACGATTATGTTAAAATAAACGGAGATTACAGGTCTTAGAGTATAGTGATAAGGTTTTAGTATTTAAAGACAGAAAACAGGTAGTTGATTACATAAATACTTTTAGAGAGGAGAATTAAATAATGGAAGTAATTTCAAATTACACCCGCACAAAGGTGCTTATGGATGCGCTCCCTTATTTGCAGAAGTACAATGACAAAATCGTTGTTGTTAAATACGGCGGAAACGCAATGACTAACGAGGCACTTAAAGAGGCGGTTATGAGCGACATTGTTCTGCTCGGAGCAGTGGGAATAAAGGTAGTTCTCGTTCACGGCGGAGGACCTGAAATAAATATAATGCTCGACCGAGTGGGGATTGAATCTAAGTTTGTAAACGGTCTTCGCTATACCGACGCTGATACAATGGAAGTTGTTCAGATGGTTCTGGCAGGAAAGGTCAACAAACAGCTTGTTCAGAACATTCAGACGCACGGCGGAAAGGCACTTGGTCTTTGCGGAATTGACGGAGAAATGATAGTTGCCGAAAAGCTTGATGGAGAGAGCGATTTAGGCTATGTCGGTGAGATTAAAAGGGTTTCTACGCGTCCTATTATAGACGCATTAAACAGCGGTTTTGTACCTGTAATATCTACTGTTGCAACAAGCGAGCAGGGAGATACATATAACATAAACGCCGATACGGCTGCCGCTAGGATAGCAAGCTGTCTGAGGGCTGAAAATCTTATCCTTATGACGGATATAGCAGGTCTTTTGGAGGACAAGAATGATGAGAGTACGCTAATAAAGCAGGTGAATGTATCCGAGGTGGCTTACCTTAAGAAAAAGGGAATAATCAGCGGAGGTATGATCCCTAAGATAGACTGCTGTGTTGAGGCGGTAAGGCGTGGAGTTAAAAAGACTTCAATAATAGACGGCAGAGTTCCGCACTCGATTTTGATAGAATTACTTTCAAGCGAGGGCGTAGGAACGCAGTTTATTTAATAAGTTTAACAAGTTATAAAGGAGCAGAAAATGTCAACTATAGAGAAATTCAACGAGCATATTATGCCTACATACGGACGCTTTGACGTTGTTCTTGACAGCGGAAAAGAGCGTACGGCTGTTGATGAGAACGGCAAAAAATACATTGATTTCGGCTCGGGGATAGGAACAAACAGTCTGGGTTTTTGCGACAGCGAGTGGGCAGAGGCTATTTCAAAGCAGGCACATTCAATCCAGCATACGTCGAATTACTATTACACAAAGGTTTCGGCAGATTTCGCACAGACGCTTACCGAATCAACGGGGTATTCAAAAATATTTTTCGGCAATTCGGGCGCTGAGGCAAACGAGTGTGCGATAAAGCTGGCGAGAAAATACAGCTTTGATAAATACGGCAAGGGCAGGCATAATATTATTACTCTTTTGAACAGCTTTCACGGAAGAACGCTTTGCACTCTTTCTGCGACAGGGCAGGATAGCTTCCACAACTATTTTTTTCCGTTTGTTGAGGGGTTTATAAACACTCCTGCAAATGATATTGACGAACTTGTAAAAACATTAGATGAAAATAAAGATACAGTCTGCGCTGTTATGTTTGAGTGCGTTCAGGGCGAGGGCGGAGTTATTCCGCTTGATAAGGATTTTGTTAAGGCAATCGCCGATGAGTGTTCAAAGAGAGATATACTTACTATCTGTGATGAGGTTCAGACAGGTGTGGGTAGAACAGGAAAGTTCTTGGCGTGCGAGCATTATGGAATTAAACCCGACATTGTAACTCTTGCAAAAGGCTTGGCAGGCGGAGTTCCTATAGGCGTTTGTATGTCAAATGAGAAGTGCTGCGATGTACTTTCAAAGGGAATGCACGGCTCGACATTCGGAGGAAATCCGATAAGCTGTGCAGGTGGTAATGTTGTTTTAAAACGAGTTCTTGCCGACGGTTTTTTAGATGAAGTCGCACAAAAGGGCGAGTACATCAAAACCGAGCTTTGTAAAATTAATGAGGTTGACGGAGTAGACGGC
>CANQJW010000058.1 GCA_947624345.1 uncultured Clostridia bacterium
TTTGAAAACCATGCCCAGCCTTCAAAATAATAAATATCTGTTAGGTAATCTTTCTCACGCTTGTCATTGAATTTTCCTTTTTGAGCGTTTGATGTTGAGTTGGGAAGAATAATACTGTCACTGAATGGAGGCGTTTTGCCTTCCAGTTTTTCATCAAGCTCAAGCGACCATTTTCCACTTAAATCAATAAACTCTATCATTATTTCTCTCCTGTAAAAGTCTTAATTTATAACCTAAAAAATAAAAAGCATACGGGTTATATATTATCATAAATAAAAAGCAAAAGCAATACTTTTTATAAATTATTTTCAAAAAGAAAAAACCTATCGGCATATTATAAAACCGATAGGTTAATCATTTATTTTATCACATAAGCTTTTCTTTCAGCTTTGAAAGAAAGCTTTGTCTTTTTGCATAATTCTTATCACTTAACAGGTTATCAAACTCGTTGAGTTTTCGTACCATTTCTTTATTAAGTCCCTTAGGCGTTTCAACAACTATCCTCACATAATGGTCGCCCTTGTCGTTTCTGTTAAGCTTTTTGATGCCCTTTCCCCTTAATCTGAAAACAGTGCCTGTCTGCGTTCCCGCAGGAACTGTATATCTTACTTTTCCGTCAACCGTCGGAACTGTAATCTCATCACCCAGAGTAACCTGTGTAAAGGTAAGTGGAATCTCTGTCCAGACATCGTAACCGTCCCTTTCAAAAATGCTATCACTTCTTACCGAAACGGTTACATTCAAATCTCCATTAGGTCCTCCGTTTATACCTGCATCTCCTGCACCTGCAACACGAAGAGTCTGACCGTTGTCAATACCGGCAGGAATCTCGATCTCTCTTTTTGCAGATGATCTTGTTCTTCCTTGTCCTGAGCATCTTGGACAAGGCGAGTCGATAATCTTTCCTTGTCCTGAACAGCGTGAACAAACCTGTGTTCTGGTGATAGAGGCAAAAGGCGTTCTCTGCTGAACATTGACCTGTCCTCGTCCTCCGCAGTCGGGACAGGTATGCGCTGATGTTCCGGGCTTAGCACCTGTGCCTCCGCATTCTGGACATTTCTCCATTCTGTTCATTCTGACCTCGATTTTCTTTCCCTTGCAGGCCTCCATAAAGTCAATGGTTACGCTTGCACGGATATCCTGACCTCGCTTTGGAGCATTTGGGTTAGCGGTAGCGCGTCCACCGCCGAATGAGCCGAAAATCGAATCGAAAATATCTCCCATATCAGAGAAGCCGCCAAATCCGCCAAATCCGCCGAAACCGCCTGCTCCTGCACCGCCACCGTAGTTTGGATCTACTCCTGCGTGTCCGAACTGGTCATACTTTGCTCTTTTATCGCTGTCCGAAAGGACTTCATATGCTTCGTTTACTTCTTTGAATTTAGCCTCTGCTTCTTTGTCGTCGGGATGTAAGTCTGGATGGTATTGTTTAGCCAGTTTTCTGTATGCTTTTTTTATTTCATCATCAGAAGCACCCTTTGATACGCCAAGCACTTCATAATAGTCTCTTTTGTCTGCCATTTATATGACCATTCCTTTCGCTAAAACTCGAAAATTTATAGTGAAAGATACTAAAAATCGTCCTTTCATTACTATGTAAAAGGGAGAACTGTGTTCTCCCTTCTGAGTGTAGATAAAGCCTTTTTAGGGGCAGCCCTCTCTTGCATGGGCTTAACCTGAAAATGCATAGCATTTTCAGCTAAAAAATAGACTAACGTCTATTTGCCCATTTCAAAAACAGTCCACTGGACTATTTTTTTAGCTAAAACTGCATAGCAGTTTTAGGTTACACCCTTGTGCGGAACGCACTCCGTAAAGCATTTCGCTGACGGCTCGTCAGCGACAGGGCTCTGCCCTTGACCCGCAAGCCTTTTGAAAAAGGCTTGACCGAAAACTTTTAGTTGATTACGCAAAACCTTTTTCGACAGGCTGAAGGGAGAACTGTGTTCTCCCTTTTACTGTATACATCTTATTCAGCATCGCTGAACTCTGCGTCTATAACATCGTCGCTATTGTTGTTTGAAGCTCCGTCAGCTGCACCCATATCAGGTCCGGCCTGTGCCTGAGCAGCTGCCTGCTGATAAACCTTTGTTGCAACGCCCTGAAACTCTGTCTCAAGCTCTTTTTGCTTAGCCTTGATAGCTTCAATGTCAGTGCCCTTTAAAGCTTCCTTAAGAGCGTCGATCTTAGCCTGAACAGATGATTTCTCATCAGCTGAAATCTTGTCGCCAAACTCGCCCAATGATTTTTCACACTGGAATACCATCTGGTCTGCCTGGTTTCTTGCGTCAACCTCTTCCTTTTTCTTTTTGTCCTCAGCGGCAAACGCCTCAGCCTCTTTAACAGCCTTGTCAATGTCCTCCTTAGACATATTAGTCGAAGAAGTGATTGTAATGTTCTGTTCTTTTCCGGTGCCTAAGTCCTTGGCTGAAACATGAACAATACCGTTTGTGTCGATATCGAATGTTACCTCGATCTGAGGGATTCCTCTAGGAGCTGGTGCGATACCGTCAAGACGGAACATACCAAGCTGTTTATTGTCCTTAGCGAACTCTCTTTCGCCCTGAAGAACATTTATATCAACTGCCGACTGGTTATCAGCCGCTGTTGAGAAGATCTGTGATTTCTTTGTAGGAATTGTTGTATTTCTCTCAATAATCTTTGTGCAAACTCCGCCCATTGTTTCAAGACCTAGTGAAAGGGGAGTAACATCGAGGAGAAGAAGTCCGTCCTTAACATCTCCGCTGAGAATTCCGCCCTGAATAGCAGCACCCAACGCAACGCATTCGTCAGGATTTATGCCCTTAAACGGCTCTTTACCGATAAACTTCTGAACAGCCTCCTGAACAGCAGGGATTCTAGAAGAACCTCCAACCATCAGAACCTTGTTAAGCTCGCTTGCTGAAAGTCCTGAGTCGGACAATGCTTGACGAACAGGTCCCATAGTGTTTTCTACCAAATCAGCTGTGAGTTCATTGAACTTAGCCTGAGAGAGTGTAAGCTCCATATGCTTAGGTCCTGTTGCATCTGCTGTGATAAACGGAAGACTGATAGAAGTTGTTGCTGTTGATGAAAGCTCGATCTTAGCCTTTTCAGCAGCCTCTTTAAGTCTTTGCATAGCCATTTTATCATTAGAAAGGTCAATACCCTCTGCTGTTTTAAACTCGCTAACCATCCAATCAATGATTCTTTGGTCGAAGTCATCTCCGCCAAGACGGTTGTTACCTGCTGTTGCCAGAACCTCAGTAATGCCATCTCCCATTTCAATGATTGATACATCGAATGTTCCTCCGCCAAGGTCATAAACCATAACCTTTTGGTCGTTTTCTTTGTCAAGTCCGTATGACAATGCAGCAGCAGTAGGCTCGTTTATAATTCTCTTAATATTAAGTCCTGCAATCTGACCGGCATCCTTCGTTGCCTGTCTTTGAGAGTCCGTGAAATAAGCAGGAACAGTGATAACTGCTTCCGTAACGCTTTCGCCAAGATATGCTTCTGCATCAGCTTTAAGCTTTTGAAGAACCATAGCTGAAATCTCCTGAGGGGTGTATTCCTTGCCGCCCATATGAGCTTTATAATCAGAACCCATATGTCTCTTGATAGAGATTACTGTATTATCAAAGTTTGTTACTGCCTGTCTTTTTGCAACCTGACCTACAAGTCTGTCGCCTGTTTTTGAAACTCCTACTACTGACGGGGTAGTTCTTGCGCCCTCGCTGTTAGGGATAACAACTGCTTCGCCGCCCTCCATAACAGCAACGCAGGAGTTTGTTGTACCTAAGTCAATACCTATAATTTTTCCCATAATTATCTTTTCCTTTCTGTAATGAATATTATAATTTTTTATGTTTTATTCTGCTTTGTTTCGCAAAATATTGATAGCAAACTTTTAAGGATTTGCAACGACTACCATTGCATATCTTATTATCTTATCTCCGATTTTATAACCTTTCTGGAATACCTGTGCAACCTCATTTTCACCAAGGTTATCGTCCTCGATCTGATTGACAGCATTAGCTATATTCGGATCGAATGTTTCTCCAAGCGGATCGATAATCTCAACGCCCAGCTTTTTAAGTGCTTCGCCGAACTGATTGAAAATCATCTCAACTCCCGACTTGTATGTTTCGTCAGTAGTCTCAGAGTTCAGAGCCCTTTCAAAATTATCAAACACAGGAAGAATCTCAGCTATAGTGTCGCCAACTGTGGTAGCTGAAATTTCAAGCCTTTCCTTTGCAGAACGCTTTCTGAAATTATCATACTCAGCGGCAAGACGCATATATTTATCCTTTTGCTCGTCTAACTCTTTTGTGAGCTTTTCCTCAGCGGTTGGTTCTGCATCATTCTCGGTTTCTTCAACAGGCTTATCTGTATCGGTGTTATCATCTTCTTCTAAAACTTCTTCTAAGTCTTTTTCGTTATCGTTAGCCATTAGTCATCACATCCTTCGTTGTTAGCATTATCAATGTCACTTATGTCAAGTACATTTTCCGTATCATACTCGTTTTCAGAAATCATATCGGAAATCCTTCTGGTGAAATATTCAAGATACGGAATAAACTTCGCATAATCAATTCTCATCGGGCCTATAAGTCCGATAGTACCCGCAGGCTTACCTCCCTTTTTATATTGAGATGTTATTATGCTGGAATTGTTGATAACGAAACCGTCGTCCTCAGGGGAGAACATAACATGAAGCCCTGAAAAGCTTCCTTCAAACAATCTTGCAATTTCCTTTTTGTTATCCAGAAATTCAATTATCTCGTTTTTATCAAATTCATCGCACTTTAATAGGTTTTTTTCGCCATTAAAGGAAATTTCCTTTTGTGTTATCTCCTTTGACATTTTGTAAATCTCAGCAATAAGAGGCGAAAGAGTAAGCATATATGTTCCCATTGCTTCCTCAAGCTTCTTTAAAAGGTCGTCAGATAGCTTGTTAATTTCAATACCCTCTAGGTTTTCTCTTAAGAAGTTTGAAAAGAACTCAAGCTGTTCGTTTGTCAAATCAAACTGAAGTCTGCAAACCTTGTTCTTTATATTTCCCGATGAAGTAATCAGCAGGAGCACATACATACGCTTTCCCGTAGGGATAACCTCAACCTTAGAGATGATTGAAAACTTCGGTGTTTCGGTTGCGACTACCGTTGCACATTTCGTAAGCTCCGCTAAAGCAATAGATGCAGACTGAACGATCATATCTTCTGTCAAGTCATCTCCGCTTGGAAGCATAGTTTCAATCAGATCTTTTTCCTCTTTAGTTAGCGGATCAGTTTCAATTAGCTGGTCAACATAAAACCTATAACCCTTATATGTCGGCACTCTGCCTGCTGAGGTGTGCGGCTGTTCAAGATAACCTTGTTTTTCAAGCTCTGCCATTTCGTTTCTTATTGTCGCCGAAGAAGCCTTTATATACTTCATCATAGCCTTTGAACCCACAGGCTCGCCGGTAACTATATATTCGTCTACTACGGCAGTCAGAATTTTAAGCTTGCGGTCGTCCACAGCGGTCACCTCCCGGAAATTATCACTTTGAATAGTTGAGTGTTAGCACTCTTTTATCTTGAGTGCTAAGTATTATTATACCCACATTTTTATTATTGTCAAGAGTTTTGAAAAAATTATTTTATAAATTATCCGAACCCTAATTATGCTTTTTTTGTGCATAAAGACAAAAATGATCCCCAACACTTCGCATTGGGGATTGGTATTATCTATTATTCCAGCGCCTTTATAGACTCTAAAATCTTAGCCATTTTTTCTTCGGCTTTTTTGAGCTTTTCCTTTTCCCTGTTTATAAGCTGTTCGGGGGCTTTAGCCAAAAAGCCCTGATTATTCAGCTTTCCGCTTAAGAAGTCTATATCCTTCTGAGTGGATTTTTTATCCTTTTCAAGCCTAGCAAGCTCTTTTTCGGTGTCAACAATATCCGAAAGCGGTATGAAAATTCTAGCCGAATCGGTAACGACCGTTGCACAATCGGAAATATCAAACTTCTCTGCAATTTCAATCTCGCTTGCAGATGCAAGTCGCTTGAAGAACATCTCGCCAGATGCAAAAACATCTTTATACTCAGTTTCTATATAAAGCTTAGCCTGAACCTTAGGCGGAACATTCATCTCGCTTCTTGTGTTACGAACACCTCTGATAGCGCCTATGATTTTTTCAAAATCAGCCTCTTCGCTTGCAAAGCAAAGCTTTTCATCAAAGGTAGGGAAGACCTCTTTCATAATAATGCTTCCGTCTCCGACAAGTGCCTGCCAGATTTCTTCTGTTATAAACGGCATAAACGGATGAAGAAGCTTAAGCATTCCTTTCATTACCCAAACAAGAACCGCCTGTGCTGTTTCGCAGGTTTCTCCTCCTGCAAGAATACGCGGCTTTGTAAGCTCAATATACCAGTCGCAGTAAATATCCCAGATGAAGTCATAAAGTTTAGCAACCGCAATGCCAAGCTCAAAATGCTCCAGGTTTTCATTGACCTCTTTAGCGAGGGTGTTGAATTTTGAGATGATCCACTTATCCTCAGTATTAAGGTTTTCAGGAAGTGTCTCAACCTTGAAATCATCTGGAAGATTCATCATAATAAACCTTGCCGCATTCCATATCTTGTTTGCAAAGTTACGGGATGAACGTACCTTATCATCAGAATATCTCATATCGTTTCCTGGCGAGTTGCCCGTTGCAAGCATAAATCTGAGAGCATCTGCACCGTGCTCGCTGATAACTTCAAGAGGATCTATTCCGTTGCCGAGAGATTTTGACATCTTTCTTCCCTGTGAGTCTCTTACAAGACCGTGAATGAGAACAGTGTCAAAAGGTGCTTTGCCCATATGCTCAATGCCCGAGAACATCATTCTTACAACCCAGAAGAAAATAATATCATATCCGGTTACAAGAGTATTTGTAGGATAGAAGTATTTTAAATCCTCTGTTTCATCAGGCCAGCCGAGCGTTGAGAACGGCCATAGTGCAGAGCTGAACCAAGTATCAAGCGTATCCTCGTCCTGACGCATTGGCTTTCCGCACTTAGGACAGATTTTAACATCTTCCTTTGATACAACCATCTCGCCGCAGGCGTCGCAGTAATATGCAGGAATCTGATGACCCCACCATATCTGACGTGAAATGCACCAGTCTCTTATACCCTCAAGCCAGTGGAAATATATCTTGTCAAAACGCTCAGGAACAAACTTTGTTTCTCCGTTTTTAACAGCGTCTATTGCAGGCTGTGCCAAAGGCTTCATCTTAACAAACCACTGTGTAGAAACCTTAGGTTCAACGGTTGTTCCGCAACGATAGCAGGTGCCAACATTGTGGTCGTGATCTTCAACCTTAACTAAAAATCCGCCATTTTCCAAATCCTCAACGATTTTCTTTCTTGCTTCATATCTGTCCATACCAGCATAATCAGCATAATCGTCAACGATTTTTGCGTCATCTGTCAATACATTTATAATAGGAAGGTCGTGCCTTAAACCTACCTCGAAGTCGTTAGGGTCGTGTGCGGGGGTGATTTTAACAACTCCTGTTCCGAAATCCATTGCAACATAATCATCGGCAACAATCGGTATCTCACGTCCTACAAGCGGTAAAGTCAATGTCTTTCCAACTAAGTCCTTATATCTTTCGTCCTCAGGGTTTACGGCAACAGCCGTGTCTCCCAAAAGCGTTTCAGGACGTGTTGTTGCAAGCTCAACATATCCGCTTCCGTCTGTCAGCGGGTAGCGAAGATGCCAGAAATGTCCTGCCTGATCCTCATATTCAACCTCAGCGTCGGAAATAGATGTCTGACATTTAGGACACCAGTTTATAATACGCTCTCCACGATAGATAAGCCCTTTTTCATACAGGTTTACGAAAACCTCTTTAACAGCCTTAGAACAGCCCTCATCCATTGTGAAACGCTGTCTTGACCAGTCGCAGGAAGAACCAAGCTTCTTCAACTGCTCAACAATTCTTCCGCCGAACTTATCATTCCAATCCCATGCGCGCTTCATAAATGCTTCTCTGCCGATGCCTTCCTTTGTCAGACCCTCTTTGCGCATTGCCTCAACTATCTTTGCCTCGGTAGCAATTGCGGCATGGTCTGTTCCGGGAAGCCACAATGCTGAGTATCCGCTCATTCTCTTATACCTTATCAGTATATCCTGCAAAGTTTCATCAAGGGCATGCCCCATATGGAGCTGTCCTGTTATGTTTGGCGGCGGAATTACAATAGTATAAGGCTTTTTCTCAGGATCAACCTGAGCCTTAAAGCAATCGTTATCCATCCAGAATTTATATATCTTATCCTCAACCTCAGAGGGTTCGTATAATTTTCCAAGTTCTTTTTTCATTTTTATCTGTCCTTTCATCATTTTATTAAGCTTAATCATAAAAGGTCAGACTCGTACGTCTAAAATATATCGTTTTGTTAAAAATAATAATATCTCTGCTTTGCTCATGTGATAACTTCCTTTATTAAAATACTAAACAAAAGTATAACATAAAAAACTTCCAGAATCAAGTCCAAAGAAGCAACGGTGAAATTACATTCCCTGTCGCCTATTATAATCTACATATACCACAATTCTTAGGAGGATATTTGTATTATTATCAAAAAGTGTATTTTTGTAGGCTTTCCTATAGGCACAAAAACGCCCCCTTTCGTTAGACTTGATTTTGGTATGTCTTTATTATACCACATTGTCTAACAATAGGGGAGCAGTTCATAACCATAGCGGTTTTCTTATATATGAATTTTATTTTCTAATCATACTGCTTTTTGTATGCAGATATTTTCCTGTATAAAATACTAAATCCTTTAAACAGCCATACCCTTAATCTCTCGATAATTCCGCATGCAATGAATACCGTCACGCAAATCAAAATTATTTTTATCGGATATAAGCGTGAGATATAGAACGGTTTATCGTGCAAAAAGCCGAACCAGTCGTTCCATAGCTTATTTCTGACAAGATACTGCTCGTGAATCATATAAACGCCTAGATTTACAGATGCAATATAGTTTATTACTCTTGATTTGAATTTCAAATCTCTGAAGAACATAAGCAGACAAAGACATTGCAAGACGATAAACGGATTATTATTTTGGGATGATATACTGTAATAATCGTCATTAAGCAGACAAAGCAAATAGTTTATAATAGTAAGAGATACAAAGAAAATCAAATACCTGTATCTGACTTTCTCGTGGCAGGGTATGTGTAGTCTTAGATATCCGCCCAGAATATACATAAGAAGGAATCCATACAGGCTTTTTCCGTTGGGATCAAATATATTATTAAGACTGATAATATCGCTTGTCTGTTTGAGTTGTGCAAGAGCCGTCCACACAGTGAATACTAAAAATAGGATAACTACTAGTTGTGTATACTCTTTTTTAGAAAGAGCAGTCAGCGCTTTATTAACGAAAGGACTTAAAATAAGCACTAGCAGATAAAGCGTCATAAAGTACCATATTCTAGACGTGAACGGAAAAAACGATCTTACTGCTTGAATATTATTAAGCTGCCAAAGACCGAAAATCTGACCGAGAAATGGAATAGATAAAGAGTAAAAAAGCATAGGCAGATATGTTTTTGCAATTTTACCTTTAATGCCGGATAATGTTTTGTTTGACGAAACCGAGAAATACCCGAAAATCAAGATGAAAACATAAACAGGGCATCTTGATGACAAAAAAATCAGATTGAACGCAGCTTTGTGTAGAATTGAGAAATTACGTTTAACAACAGAGTTGTATCCGCCGTATAGGCATACATGCAGAAATATCACCTGAAGCATCATAAGAATTCTCAGCAGTTCTATTCCTGAATCCCTTATTTTAACAGTCTTGTTTTGTTCCAATGTTGTCACCACGTTTTATTATTTATGTTTGACATATACTTTTATATCAATAAATTTATTATAACGGTTATTCTTGTATAAGTCAATATGTTAATTGCAACTGTTATTCTTGTATTGTATGCACCAAAAAGCTAAGCCCAAAAAGGTTACATCTTTTTACAACAGAATTTTGCAAAAAATTTCCCCCAACCCCTTGACACCCCTCTCAAAATATGTTATATTATAGATACCAAGTTTAAGGAGGGACTTCTATGTACAACGCAAATCACCCAGTATTTGTA
>CANQJW010000059.1 GCA_947624345.1 uncultured Clostridia bacterium
TAAATATCTGGTCTTGACCTTCTGCTACACTAACTTCTCCGGACGGCGTTATACTTCCTCCAGAATTAGCGTTAGCTGTAATCGTATAATATTCTGGTTCTTTGATCACAAACTGCTTTGTAAAACTTCCGGTGTAATTTCCCTGACCGGTAATCTTGACTGTTCCTGTACCTACATTTATATTTTCTCCATAAGTAACTGTGTAGTCTGTTCCGTTTACTAATGTTTTAGTTTTATATTTTACTTTAACGCTAGGCGTGATGCTTTTACCTGTGTACGGCTGAGGTTCTATATCACTCATCATAGATTCAGTCAGTGTACATGGAAGAATATTGAATGTTAATTTCACCGAACCTGTATAGTTCAATCTTCCGTAAATTGAAGCATTAGCTATTCCTACTTTGTCATTGTTTGTATAAGTAACAGTATAATCGTTATTCTGTTGTAAAATTTTTGTTCCATGCGTTACAGTAATGCTTGGAGAAATTTTGCCTGCATTATATATCTGATCATCTATACTGCTTACCATATCATCTGTCAGTGATAAACGAGAGATATTAAACGGAACTTCCCGAACACCCTTGTAACCATTTATTCCAACTATTCTAACTGTTGCCGATCCTGAATCTACATTATTAAAATATGAAACTTTATAATCCACAGATTCAGTTAGCTTTTTGTCTCCTACAGTAACACTTGAAACCTTCGGTTTATTTTCTTTTCCCGAATAAATAAACTCAGAATCCTCAAAAGTAACATTTCCTTCACTAATTGATTTTCTTGCGTTTTGTTCATTTCTGTCCTCAAGAACTGTCAAAGCTTTTATTTTTGCACATCGATTCTGGTTCATATATCCATGTAAATCTCTCCAATTATTAGACACTTTAACAAAACTTTGATTGGGTTCTGTCTCTTCATCGGCAATATAAAAACGACTTTCAGTGCTTTGAGTAGTATATACGCCTGCACTTCCCGAAGAACTTGAATGTTTTTTCAAGGTTACAGCCACACTGAACTTAGTTCCCACTTTAATTTCTACCAGATCGTCTAGCGGTATTGTATAAACTCCAGGTAAATCGGTATGTATCTTTGCCGGATATTTAAGCATAGGCGTTCCGCTTGTAGGGTCAGATTCATTCTCGATGTTCGTATAAACCTGCACCTCGCAGTCAGTATCATCACTCGCCACATTTACAGATACGCCCTTAACATATTCTCCTAGCGTGCTTTCACCATTTTTGGCTTCAAATATATTCGCTACCTGTAAATTTGCACCTTCTAGACTTCTGCCCAGCACACTTGCACCATCATAAAAATAGTTAAAATCATATTCGTCGCTAAGCATATAATCATAGGCAATAATATCATCTATATATTGGGACATAGACATATAGAAATATCCGTTATCCGGTCCTCTATTTCCCCAGCTGTTCTTTACGATCCAAACACCATCTCTAGACGGCTTATCTTTACCTGTAAATGAGTCCTTACTTACCGTATCGTCCCAGCCCACAATATTAATAGCGTGATTTGTTGTACTGCTCTTACAATAATAGTAAGCATGATTGTTATTATATTCGCTATAATCTGAATAATATGCAGCTCCCACTGATCCATATTCCATTATATTTTGTTTAATTGCATTTATATTGTTATTAGGAATAAATATAGCATTTTGCAGCTTATATGCAGATGGACCATACTCATCACTCTCACTTGGAATCCGCCAATAGGGAGCTTCCTCTTCTGTCAGCGGATCAGACCACTGTGCAAGATGCATTGCTGTTGGGATTGAATTGCCTCCCAAATCCAGCCAGCTTTTTCCCACCGGAGTATTTTTGTCTCCCAATGTATTGCCTAAGATATCATTTTTTCGGTTGTAAAACGAATATGCCAAATGCATCTCAGATAAATCCAATTCATTTGAATCGCCCTTATATAACCCTTTTTTCAAAATATTAGTCTCTGCAGCAGTTATTGCTGAAAATGCCCAACAAGTTCCATAAGAGCCCTGATTTTTTACGCTAGTTACATATCCTTTTTCTCTGGAATCGTATTTAGCAGGAAGGGTTGAATCCTCCCCCAATGATTGAATGTCCTCGCCAGAAATAGCGTTTATGCCATAATTTTCTGAAGGAATGTATGTATTTTTATATTCCGTAACATCCATCAAATCAGAATCCGATTTACTTGCAGATTCTTCTCCTGTTAACTGCATTTCAGCCCCTGCACAAATCGGTATCTGTATAAACATACAAAGTACCAATAATACACTAATCATTTTTCTTTTAATCATAACGCACCGACCTTGTAAATTTACATAAAAATTTTGTATTATTTAAGTATTTTATATGTATATTTTATCACTACAACTTAAAAAAGTCAATAAAAAAGAAAAACAGCGAATACTAAATTTCTGCGTTGTTAATAGAGGCAAGACCGCCGAACCGGCGGTGGCACTCTGCCTTTGGGAAATTTGTAAAATGTTAAAGTTAGCGCAACGGCAGGCTTATCAATTGACAATTTACAATTAAATATACAAGACAAAAGCGTTCAGGTCGTATTATTGACCTGAACGCCATTTTGTATCTACTTAACCTTAACCTTCTTCTTACTCTTAACCCACTTGCTATACACCTTCTGCGTCTTGCCCTTTGCGTCCTTGTAAGTTTTATAAGCTCTTACTCTTACAAAGTATTTCTTCTTGCTCTTTAGCTTCTTGAAAACAACCTTGTTCTTGGTAGTCGCCTTCTTGATTACGTTCTTCTTGAAGTTCTTCTTAGTGGACGCCTGAACCTCATAGCCTGCTGCCTTTGCAACCTTCTTCCAAGAAACAGTTATCTTCTTCTTGCCCTTAGCCTTTGCTGTTAGGCTTACGATTTTAGCCTGCTTAATTGCCTTTTCAGCATCAGCCTTAGCCTCTGAAGCCTTTTGTGCCGGTGACGTTGTCTTTTTAACATTTCCGCCTGTTGGACTTGTCGGCTTTGTTGGAGTTGTCGGGTCAGAGCTATCCGACGGGTCTGTCGGGTCGGATTCGGACGGCTCGGCTTTCTTTTCCTCTAGCGCATTTTTTGCATCATTTATTGCCTTAACTGCATTGTCAACCTCATCTTGGGTTGCATTCATATTATCTAAAAGTGCCTTTGCGTTTTCCAATGCTTCTGTAAATGCAGAAACTGATTCATCAGTATATTTATCTGTCTCTATTGCCTCTGCCTCTGATATAGCCGTTTCTAGGGCGGTTGTATCTGCTAGGTATACAGTGTTATCAGCGGTCAGGTAGCCTGCATCTTTTAATGTTTGTTCTGTTGTGCTGCCTTTTACAACGTGGAAAGTTGGGTTGTTACTTGTGTCGAAAGAGTCAGCGTAATTCGTAAAACCTGCACCTGCTCCTGCAAGGTTAGTGCCTTTTGCCGTAATTGTAGTTAAACCTGTATTATACATATATATATCAGTGAGTGAAGTGCAATTGTAAAATGCTTTATTATGTATAAAATCAAAATCACCCCTCATTATTATTGTTTTTAATGATGTGCAATTACTGAAAAGACACTCTACAATCCCATTCTCGTATATCTTGTTCATAAACGCATCATAAATTGCACATCCATTCTCAATTGTTGCTGTTTCAAGCCCAATACAATTTGAAAAGGTTGATGGTGGTCGTTGCATTCCCGCTCCATTGATATTCGAATTTCTAAACAAAACATTATTAGGAATTTTAACATCTTTAAGTGAGTTACATTCGTAAAAAGCCTTTCCTCCAATTGCCATTCCCTTGTGGAGATTTATCGACTTGATTTTTGTGCCATAAAAAGCAGCTTCTCCGATTATATTCAAACTATCAGGGAATGTAATTTCTTCTAAAGGTGTTTTGTAAAACGCACAATCACCAATTTCTTGTATTGTATCAGATAATTGTACATCTTTAAGTGCGGTGAATCCACAGAATGAACCTGTAAAATCAGCATTATCGCTCAATTGAGTATTAGCATCAATGACTGTAATTCCTTTTTCTATTACTATATGCTCTGTTTCTTCAGCATATTGTTTATAATAATCAGCTATTGTTATAAGACCTTTACCGCTGAATGTTAGGGTTTTTTTGGTTTCATCCCACTCATATTTTGTACTAAATCCTGCAGGTCCTGATGTTTCTCCTACTGGTTCAAGCTTTAGCGGAGTTTTATTGCTTACAGTTGGCATTTGCTCATCATCCGGTATATACTCTATATCTTCATCTGTTAATTTTAAATCATTTCTTAGTGATTTCTCTGTAGCACTTTCCTTATACACATGCCATATAACTCCGCTGCCTGCCCAAGGAGTGGCCATAGATGGAGAAATATAAATATCTGAAGCATCCTTTATATTTTTAGAATAAACATAAATATCTTTTAAATTTTGACTGGGAATGATATAAAAACAACTATTGAATTTAGTTAAGCTTGATGGAAATATAATCTTTGAAAGATTAGGAAAACCAATAAAAGTACTAACAGCTGCATTGCTCGCAACAGTAATACCCTCTTCAACAACTACCTCATTTATACCATAATTTAATTTAGACCAACCCTGACCAAAATTATTTGTATCTATCTCACCTGTACCGCTGATAACTAAAACTCCGTCTGAGTTGATAAGCCAAGTTGCGCTTTCACCGCATTTTCCTGAGGTCGGAATTCCTTCAGCCGCACTAACGACTGACACCGTCATTGTACCCGTAACCGCTGTTACTATCATTGCCAATGACGCAAGCAATGATATAATTCTTTTAGTTTTCATTTTTAATTCCTCCAAAAACTCCTATAATTTTTTTCGCAGACTGAGGACGTTACAAACAGCAAAGTCGTCCGCCATTCCTTGCTGTATTAAAATTTCCAATCACCTCCAAAAATACAAAAAGACGCAGTACGCCTAAACATACTACGCCCTATTTACAATATTAAATTCTAGAGAACTATTCTGAACACAGCAAATAAAGGTTAGGCGAAATACCCCCCCCGTTTACAAATACTGGGTAATTTGCGTTGTACATAAAAGTTCCTCCTTAAACTTGGTAACTATAATATAACATATTTTGAGAGGGGTGTCAAGGGGTTGGGGGAAATTTTTTGAAAAATCCTGTTTTAAATGGCTGTGAACCATTTTGGGCTTAGCTTTTTGGTGCTATACCGTCTTTTATTATTTACGAATTTTATGTGTTGACAAATATAAATAACAGGAATATAATAATTATTGTAAAGTAAATAATTTTCGGTAGGTGAGGCTACCACAGGGATACGGAACGCTGCCGCGAAATGGTGGAGACACTGTTAGCTGGTCAACAGGAGATGTCGATTCAAGGCATAACCTAACGCAGTTCCAACGCATAACACTGATGCCCTGCGAAGCTGAAGCTTGAACGGCTATGATTGATGATTTTATTTTTATCGCTCATAGTTTATTCGTATCTAAAATCTTCTGATTTGGTTCAAGCTTTGTCTGCCGAATTATGAAGATTATTTTTATGCTTATTTTTATTTAGTAATTAAAGGAGATGAGATTATGGACAGCGGAAGTAAAAGTAATAATTCAAAGCCGCGAGGGACGATTATGTTTTTATCACTGACTTTTGCTGTCTGTGATTTAATATAAGTCAAACTGCGGCTATCCTGACAAATACTGATTAAAGGAGGATAAGCCTATGGACGAAAAAACACTTGAGGCAACGGCTCTTGAGCTTATTGAAAACAAGCAGTATACAAAGCTTAAGGCTTTTTTAAAGGACCTGAATCCGTATGATGTTGCGTCTTTAATGGAAGAGATAGACGAAAGGGATTTATCTCTTGTGTTCAGAATTCTTCCCAAGGATAACGCATCTGAGATATTTTCTTATCTGCCCAGTGAGATTCAGGAAAAGCTTATCTACTCTTTCTCTGAAAACGAGCTGAGAAGAGTATTAGACGAGCTATTCCTTGATGATACGGTTGATCTTATAGAAGAAATGCCTGCTAATGTAGTATCAAGAATACTCAAAAATACCGATCCGCAGACAAGAAAGAGAATCAACGAAGTATTGAACTATCCTGACGACAGTGCAGGAAGTCTTATGACTATCGAGTATGTTTTCTTTGCAAAGGATATGACTGTTGCCGAAGCAATGAAAAAAATCAGGCAGGTCGGCGTTGTAAAGGAAACTATATACACCTGTTATGTAACCGAGCTTAGAAAGCTTATTGGAACGGTTGAGCTTCTTGACCTTATAACTGCTGACGAGGACGCAAGAATTGAAGACATAATGGATACCAACATAATTTATGTGAATACCCATGATGATCAGGAAGAGGTTGCAAACACAATACGAAAATATGACCTTATGGCAATTCCTGTTGTAGACAACGAAAACAGAATTGTCGGAATTATCACAGTCGACGATATCATCGACGTTATCCACGAAGAGACAACCGAGGATATTCAAAAGATGGCAGGTATGACACCTACTGACGAATCGTATTTTAACACCTCAGTTTTCTCTCACGCAAAGAGCAGAATACCCTGGCTTTTGTTTCTTATGCTCTCTGCTACCCTTTCGGGTGCTGTAATAAACCACTATGAGAGCCTTTTAGTATCGATACCAATACTCTTTTCATTTGTTCCGATGCTTACGGGAACAGGCGGAAATTGTGGTTCTCAGTCATCAACTATTGTAATCAGAAGCCTTGCAATGGACGAAATTGAGTTCAAAGATTTCTTCAGGGTTATGTTTAAGGAATTTAGAATTGCTCTTTTGGTTAGCTTTACATTAGCGGCAGTAAACGGCATAAGAATCTGGTTTGTGTACCGAAACGATGCGGATATAAACTCTGCGCTGCTCGGTTTTGTTATAGGACTTTCTATCATTGCGACGGTAGTGCTTGCAAAAACGGTAGGCTGTGTACTTCCTATGATTGCAAAGAAGCTTCACTTTGACCCTGCGATTATGGCGGCTCCGCTTATCTCGACGATTGTGGACGCCTGCTCGGTATTTTTATACTGTAATATTGCTATAAGAATTTTTGATATATTGGGATAGAATATATATAGCTTTATGAAATAAGACAACTATAAATGATTGTGATAAAAATTTAAGCGACAGAGCTTTTTCGCCCTGTCGCTTTTTACATTATGTAAGATACTTATGATTTAGAAAATTGCTACTACTGCACCTTCATACTTCTCATTGATAAAGTCTCTTACCTTTTCGCTCTGTAATGCCTTTGCAAGCGCTTGAATTGCCTCGTTGTTCTCGTTGCCCTCTTTAACAGCAAGTATATTTGCATAGGTTTGTGCAGACTCTGAGTTTTTATCCTCAACAGCCAATGCATCTGAAACCTTTAAACCTGCGTCGATAGCATAGTTTCCGTTAATAACCGCAACATCTACATCAGAAAGTGAACGAGCGATCTGTGCTGCCTCAAGCTCCTGAATATCAAGGTTCTTTGGATTTTCTGCAATGTCAAGCTTTGTTGCAGTAAAGTTTACGCCATCCTTTAATTTGATAAGTCCTTGTGCCTGAAGAAGCAGAAGTGCTCTTGCTTCGTTAGTACCATCGTTAGGAATAGCTATTGAAGCACCGTCCTTAAGCTCGTCAAGTGAGCTGGTCTTTCCTGCATAAACTCCAAATGGCTCATAGTGAATTGCAGCAACGGCTTTAATGTGTGTTCCGTTTTCCGCATTGAAATCAGTCAGATAAGGCTGATGCTGGAAGTAGTTTGCATCTATCTCTCCGCTTTCAGTTGCTGTGTTTGGAAGAACATAATCATTAAATGTCTTGATTTCCAGCTCATAGCCTTCCTCTGCAAGAATTTCCTTTGCAACCTCTAAAATCTCTGCGTGAGGTGTTGGGCTTGCTCCAACTGTGATTTTTGTGACGGTGCTATCGCCCTTTGATGAAGAATCCTTCGATGAATCGCAGCCTGTAAATGTTACAGCTCCGATTGTTAATGCTAATAATAACGCTAATGTCTTTTTCATTGTTAATACACTCCTATTTTCATTTTTAATTTTATTTTACTTTTGTCTTTTATCAGACAGTTTTGCAATTCTCATGCCTGTTTCCTGGAATACCTGTACGATAATCACGAGCAATATAACTGTAACCAACATAATATCAGTCTGATAACGGTAATATCCGTAATTTATTGCTATTGCTCCCAGTCCGCCGCCGCCGACAAAGCCTGCCATTGCGGAATATCCCAGAATTGTTGTAATTGTTATTGCACTTCCTACAAGCAAAGACGGCTTTGCTTCGGGAAGCAGTACCTTATAAATAATTTTGAACACAGGCGTTCCCATAGACTGTGCAGCTTCAATTACTCCGCTATCAACCTCTTGTAATGACGATTCTACCATTCTTCCAACAAACGGTGCGGCGGCAACGACTAAAGGTACTATCGTTGCTGTTGAACCTATTGTTGTTCCTACAATTGCTCTTGTAAACGGCAAAATTGTAACAAGAAGTATTAGAAATGGAACGCTCCTTAATAGATTTACTATAAATCCAAGTATTTTATTTACCACCAAACAAGGCTTTATACCATTCTTATCGGTAAGGTTCAGTAAAATACCAATGGGAAGTCCGAATATGTATGCTAGTAGAGTTGATATAACAGTCATTTTCAAGGTTTCCCATACGCCCGTCAGAAGAAGCTGTCTAATCTGTTCATCAAACATCTAAGCTTTCCTCCTTATAAGCGATATTTCTGGAATCCAGATAAGCCTTAATTCTCGAAACTGCATTTTCGTCTTCAGGAAGCTGTATAAGCATTTGTCCAAAGGCTTTACCATCAATATTTCTCGTGTCGGCAAACAATATGTTCACTGACACTCCGAATTTAAGCGCCATATTTGATATTATCGGCTCGAATGATGAATTTCCGTCGAAAATAAGTCTAAGGCTTCTGTCAGATACAAGCTTAACCCTGCTCTCCCATTTTGGAAGTATAAGCTGTTTAGCTATCTCAGATTCAGGATTCGTAAATATTTTCTTAACATCTCCGATCTCGACAATTTTACTGTTATCAATTACGGCAACACGATTACAAACCTTTTCTATAACACTCATCTCATGAGTAATGATAATTACAGTAACCTTCAGTGTCCGGTTTATTTCTTTAAGCAGAGATAATATTGATTGAGTAGTATTAGGATCAAGCGCACTGGTTGCCTCGTCACAAAGCAAAACCTTAGGATTTGTCGCTAACGCTCTTGCAATTGCTACACGCTGCTTCTGACCTCCTGAAAGCTGTGATGGATAAGATTTAGCTCTATCCGATAACCCTACAAGCTCAAGAAGTTCCTCAGCTCTTTTAAGTGTATCTTTTTTACTGAAGCCTGCAATCTCCATAGGATAACAGATATTTTTTATAGCTGTTCTCTGCTCAAGCAGATTGAAATTCTGAAATATCATTCCAATAGACTGTCTGGCTTTCAATAGTTCCTTTGATTTTAAATCAGTTAAGTTCTGTCCATCAAAAATAACTTTGCCCTCTGTCGGTTTTTCCAAAAGATTTATACATCTTACAAGGGTACTCTTTCCGGCACCGCTAAGTCCGATTATGCCAAAAATTTCTCCCTCATTGATTGATAAATTTATATCATCTAGTGCAACAATCTTTCCCTGAGAAGTTTTGAATGTTTTGTTCAGTCCTTCAACTCTGATTATTTCTTTTCCTGTTATACTCAATAACATCACTCCTAGAATATATTAAATCGTAACTATGCAAAAACACATTCGTCCCTTTCGATAGTTTTCTCTTACAAGCTTTTCGAATAAAGCAGTCATGCTATCATCCTCCCATTATAATATAATTCCTATCGGAATGGTATAATTATAACACGCTATTTTTACTTTGTCAACACCAAAACCAAATTTTTTTATATTTATTTTGAAAATTATGAAATTATCTAAAAATATGTATGTGCTAAAATGATATGACCCAATAAAAAGAGAAGTAACTTCAAAATATGGTATAATGAAGATGCCAAAAAA
>CANQJW010000060.1 GCA_947624345.1 uncultured Clostridia bacterium
GCACTAAATTAGTACGCGGACTGGATGCAACGTCACCGTTGCCTCGGCGGTCTTGCCTCTTGCTTCTTGCCTCTAGCCTCTAGTAATTATTCATCCTTAGCTTATAGCCTTCGCCGTAAATTTCACTTGCCGAGGTGACAATCATAAATGAATCACGATCGGTTTGCAAAATATACTCTTGAAGCTGAGGTAGGTCACGCTTCTTTATAGCACACATAACAGTTTGCCGCTTTTCGCCCGAATAAGCACCCTCACAGTCGAGTAGAGTACAGCCTCTATCAAGCGTTTTCAGAATATATTCGGTAATCTCCTTTTCCTTTTTTGTGATGATGTAAACAAGCTTTGCCTCGTCGCTTCCATAAAGAACAATATCTAAAACAATACTTGATACGATCAGAGCCAGCAAAGCGTAAAGCGCATAGTCTGGGTCCCTAAAAACTATTCCCGAAGCGATTGATATAATTCCGTCAACAACCATAAATATCATACCTGATTTGAGATGCTTGTGCCTTAGCTTTATAAGCCGGACAATAATATCAGTTCCGCCTGTTGTGAATCCCGCCTTGAATATAAGACCTATTGCTATCGCAAGTGATGCACCACCACCTAGAGCTGAAAGCATTACATTATCGGTCAGCGGAGGAAGCTTTGCTAAAAAATCTGTTAAAATAGAGGTCAAAAGAATTGAAGCCATTGTGCCGAAGAAAAAGCTTTTTCCAAGCTTAATAAGTCCGATAATTAAAAGCGGAATATTTATAATAAACAAGAACACTCCGACGCCAATGTTAGTTATATGATTTAACATGATAGATATACCCGAAACTCCACCGGGTGCTATTTTATTAGGAGTAAGGAACAGGCTCAAAGCAACAGCATATACAAACGAGCCTATAATAATATACAATATATTTTTAAATAATTTATTTTTCATACTAGCTCCTTTCTAAGAAAATAATTTTATGCTTATTTTATGATTAAGTACAATTTAAAATACTAATAAAAATTTTTCTGTTATTTCTTTTTACCCTTAAAATATTTATTCGGCTTTGAAGCAGGTGACTCAAAAGACTTAACAATATCATCTGGCTTCAAATTGCCACTCATTATATCAAGAACCTCTCTCATAAGATCGGCAGACTTTTGTTTTTTCGGTTTTTGTATTAGTTTGACCCGAATGTGAGGCTTTTTAACATCCTCAAAATCAATCCTTTGTTTATAGGCTTGCCGCAGAGATATTATCTGCTGAGTAGTAGGCGATTTGATGTAAAAATATAACCAGTCGCCCCGCTGAGCGATTTCTGTTATCCCAAGCTTAGATGCTGTGTTACGCAAAAGTGCGACATTTATAAGTCCCAGAACTGCAGATGTAGGTTTTCCATATCTGTCAGTCAGCTCGTCTAAAACATCGTTGCTGTCGTCAATGTTTTGTATTGAAGCTATCTTCCTATATGCGTCAATTCTCTGCGAAAGGCTTTTTATATAACTTTCAGGAATATATGCGTCAATAGCAATATCAACAAGACAATCCTCCGGAGATGAGGGTAGAGCCTCTCCCTTTTGCTCGGCGATAGCCTCGTTCAAAAGCCTGATGTACATATCATATCCCACAGCCTCCATATGACCGTGCTGTTTTCCTGAAAGAATCGAGCCTGCCCCTCTTATTTCAAGGTCACGCATTGCTATTCTGAATCCCGAGCCAAACTGGGTAAACTCTCTTATTGCGTTAAGCCTTTTAGACGCTATTTCGGTAAGCACCTTACCTCGTCGGAATGTGAAATACGCAAATGCACGCCGACTGCTTCTTCCGACTCTACCTCTTAGTTGATAAAGCTGTGAAAGACCGAGCCTGTCTGCGTCCTCTATTATAAGAGTATTTACATTAGGAACATGAACGCCTGTTTCAATAAGAGTTGTGCAAACTAAGATGTCGATTTCCTTGTCAATAAGTTGTCGCCAGATTTCAGAAAGCTCATTTTCCCCTATCTGACCGTGCGCCACACCGATTCTTGCATCGGGCAGAAGCTTGCCAAGCTTTGAAACACAACGGTCAATAGTTTCAATACGGTTGTGGATATAGTAAACCTGACCGCCACGCCTAAGCTCTTTTGAAATTGCATTTGCAATAACTCCGTCATTGTGTTCAATAACATAAGTCTGAACAGGATACCTGTCCTGTGGGGGTTCTTCAATGACCGACATATCTCTTATTCCGCTCATAGCCATATTAAGCGTTCTTGGAATTGGAGTTGCCGAGAGAGTAAGTATATCAATCCCTGAAAACATCTCTTTAAAGCGTTCTTTGTGAGCAACACCAAATCTCTGCTCCTCGTCGATAACTGCCAAACCGAGGTTTTTGAACTCAACGTCCTTTTGAACAAGTCGGTGCGTGCCGATTACCATATCAATAACACCGCGTTTAAGGTCTTTTATTATTTCTCTTTGCTGTTTTGGAGTTCTGAAACGAGAGAGAAGCTCAATCTTAACAGGGAAGTGCTCAAAGCGTTTTATTGCTGTCTGATAATGTTGCCACGCAAGCACCGTTGTCGGGGCGAGAATTACACACTGCTTTGAATCGAGCATACATTTAAAGCAGGCTCTGAGTGCAACCTCAGTTTTTCCAAAGCCCACGTCTCCGCATAGAAGTCTGTCCATAGGAACAGGCTTTTGCATATCTTCTTTTATTTCCTTTATTGAGCGAAGCTGATCGTCAGTTTCCTGATATTCAAAGCGTTCTTCAAAATCAGCCTGCCAGTCGTTATCGGGCGAGAACGCAATGCCCTTTGACATCTGCCTTTTAGCATATAGCTTTATCAGCTCGTTTGCCATATCCTTTACTGCGGTTTTAACACGCTTTCGTGTTTTCTGCCACTCTAAAGAATTCAGCTTATTAAGCTTTATATTGGCGTCGTCACGAGGTCCTATATATCGAGATACCAAATCAAGCTGTGTAACAGGAACATACAGAATATCTGTTCCTGCATAGTTTATTTTAATATAGTCTTTTGTAACACCGTTTGTTTCAAGTTTTTGAATCCCCGAAAATCGTCCTATTCCATAAAGTGAGTGAACAACCAGATCTCCGTTTGAAATATCAGAGAGGTTTTTGATTTCCTCTCCATTTTTGTATTTTCTCTTTGCCTTTTTCTTAGGGGAGTTTATCTTTTGCCCTGTTATCAATGCACACTTGATATCGGGATATTCAAATCCGCCGCTTGTGCTTCCATAGGTTACATAAACAAGTCCTTGAGTTACTTGTGATTTATCAGTTAGTATCTCAGCAGGAATATTGCTGTGTCTTAAATCGTTCACCAGAATAGGCAGAGTTTTTTCACTCCCTGCAAAAACAATTACGCAGTAATTCTGATTTTTATATGCCGTCAAGTCCTCAATAAGATGTCTTATATCTCCGCCCCAGCTTGATGTCTGAAGCGGATTGGCATTGATAAGGCTTTTTAGATTTATATCATTTCCGCCCCGCATAAATGTATCTACATAGATAAGCGAAGAATTTTCCGCCTTTAGTAAAATCTCTGTATATTCACAGTAAAAGCCTTCAAGCGACTTAAATAGGATTCCGTCTTCATAGAGCATTTTTATATCCTCTGAAAGCTGGGTAGAAATCGCTTTGGCCTGCTCCTTACAATTTGAATTTTCAGATATGATTACCATATCGGTCTTGAAATAATCAACTACCGAGCAGAATTCATCATAAGCAAGAGAATAGTATTTATCAAGGTTATTCAGAGATATTCCCGATTCAAGAAGTTCTAGATCGGATAATAGCTTTTCCTTGATTTTGTCTGCGTTTTTTCCTCTCGGCTTTTTATAGACTTCTTTTATTCTATCAATAAACACATCAGTTGACGGAAATATGATCTCCAGAGCAGGGGAGACGGTGAAGGAATCGAACCTTTCAAGCCTTCTTTGTGACTCTACTTCAAACATATGAATACTATCGACCGTATCGCCCCAAAGCTCCAGTCTGTAGGGCTGAGCAGAATTAACAGGGAAAATATCCGCTATTCCGCCCCTGATTGAAAACTGTGCCTGTCCTTCAACCTGCTCACACTCGGTATATCCTGCGGATACAAGCGAAGACGCAAGCTCTGTTAAGTTTAAGTCCTCTCCTGATTTTATATCAAAGGAATATTCATCAAGCTTTTCAGGTGGAATAGTACCCTGCATACAGGCTTCAATTGATGTTACTATTATTCTTGATAAGCCCCTTCGTATTTTGGAAAGAGCCTCGATTCTTTTATGCTCATACTCTCTTGAAAAGCTGTCAACATACGCAAAGTTGAAATCCTTAGCAGGGAACAGACAGGCTGTTTCATTTTTAGAAAGAGAATTTATATCCTCACAAATCCGTCTTGCTGAAGATTCTGTATCGCATATAATACAGCAAGGCTTCAGCTCGCTAAGAGCCAAAGCCAGATGCGCTTTATGGATAGATGAAACTCCCGTAAGCGACAGCGGAGTTTTACCGGATTTTATAGACCTTTCCATCTCCTGATAGAAAGTGAGTTTCTTGCATATTTCATTAAAGATGTTTTTCATATAGTTTACTCCATAAGAAGTTTTTACCCTATTGGCTTGACTGAAAACTTTTTCTTTTTTACGAATTATACAAATTCATGGCTTTATCAATATTTCCATCAACAATATACTTCAGCGAGTCTACTGCGTTTTCCAAAGCAGGCTCAAGAGCTTTCTTATCTTCCTCGCTGAATTTTGACAGCACCCAGTCGGCAAGGTTGTATTTCGGGTTCGGTTTTTTGCCTACCCCTATTTTTATTCTGGGAAACTCGTCGCTTCCGGTAAGAGCAATAATGCTCTTTATGCCGTTGTGACCGCCGTCTGAGCCTTTTCTGCGTATGCGCAGCTTTCCCGGTTCGAGAGAAATATCATCATATATCACTATTACGTTTTCAATAGGGATTTTGTAAAAGTTCATAGCTTCAGCAACGGCTTCACCGCTGTTGTTCATATATGTCGTAGGTTTGAGTACAAGACATTGCTTGCCATTTATTATAGTTTTACCTGTTTTTGATTTGAATTTTACCTTACTCATATCAAATCCGTTTTTCTTAACAAGTCTGTCTACTGCCATAAAACCGGCGTTGTGCCTTGTTTTATCATACTCCATTCCGAAATTCCCCAGACCAACTATAATGTACTCGATTTTGCCTTTGGGAGCGCTGTTGTCGTTTTCTATTTTTTTAAATATGTCCCATATGCTCATATTTATCTCTCCTTAGTATAAGTATATACATCACTTTAACCCCCATTCCTCGCAGGACAGGGGGTCAAGTGTTTTATTTAATTGACAGTTGATAATTGATTATACAATTCATTTTTTGTAGCTAGGAAATTATTATTTAATAGATTTATTAGCGTCGCGCTGGGCTTTTTCCTTTGCTATTTTTTCGTTTCTGTTCTTTAACATTCTGTCAGCGTAGCCGTCTTTGATAACTCCCTGACCTCTCTCAATTATTAAAGCACCGTCAGGAACATCCTTTGTTACTGTTGAGCCTGCTGCGGTATAAGCGTTTTTGCCGATTTTTACAGGTGCGATAAGATTAGTGTTGCAGCCGATAAACGAGTTGTCGCCTATGGTCGTTCTGAACTTTTTATCGCCGTTGTAATTTGCCGTAGTAACGCCGCAGCCAAGATTTACATTTTCTCCGACGTCGCTGTCTCCCACATATGTAAGATGGGCAACGGCAGTACCTTCGCCGATATTTGAGTTCTTTATCTCTACAAAGTCGCCGATTTTAGCTCCGTTTGCAATATGTGTGTTCGGTCTGAGCTGTACCCACGGACCAATGGTTACTCCGTTTCCTATTATGCTTTCGTTGGCGACAACATTGTTGAGCTTTGTATCTCTGCCTACCTTTGTGTCGTTTAAGTAGGTGTTGGGACCTATCTCACAGCCGTTTCCGATTTCAGTATTTCCTTTTAGGATTACTCCTGAATGAATAACTGTTCCAATGCCAATTTTAACGCTGTTTGAAATGCTTACGCCGTCTGTGCAGGTAAATTCAATGCCGTTATCAAGGTGCTTGTTTATGATTTGACGTCTTGCAACGTCGTTTAAGTGCAGAAGCCCCCGTCTGTCATTTGCACCGAGCGATACGTTTTCATTTTCTGAAATGTAAGCGTCTGCTGATTTACCGTTTTTAATAAGAAGTGAAATGCAGTCGGTGAGGTAGTATTCACCCTGTGCGTTATCAGGCTTTATGCTGAATAATACGTCAAGTAAATCTTTTGTCTTGAACCAAAAACAGCCCGAGTTGATCTCTTTGATTTTTTTCTGCTCTTCGGTGCAGTCACGCTCTTCGACGATTCCTGATATACCGTTTTCAGTTCTGATAATTCTGCCGTAACCATATGGATTCTCAAGAACTGACGTTACAACTGTAACCGATAACTTTTTATCCTGATGGAATTTAAGTGCATTTTTAATGGTTTTGCTGTCGATAAAAGGTGCGTCGCCGCAGAGAATAAGTGTGTTGCCGTCTGAATGCTTACGCAGAAAGTTTACCGCCTGCATAACTGCATGACCCGTTCCCAAACGGTCTGCTTGAAGTACAGTCTGGTACTTACCGTTTAAAAAGCTGTCAATGTATTCCCCGGCAAAGCCCTTGACTACGCAAATGTTTTTTAAGTCAGCATTCTCACAAGCTTCTATGACCCATTGAAGCATTGGCTTGCCCAGAACCTCGCACAGAGCTTTCGGCATATCTGTTTTCATACGTTTGCCCTGTCCTCCTGCAAGAATAACAACAGAATTTTTCATAAAAAAGTCTCCGTTTCTTTATTTTTATGTAATATGCTTTAATTATACAATATAATTTTGTCATTTACAACACCATTTATGCCAATTTTATATATAAGTAACAAAAATGTTAATAAAATTTTCCCTCAATTTTGCAAACAAATTACCAAAAAGGGCTAGCATTTTAAAAATAAATCTGTTATAATCATTATATGTCCGTCGGGATTTGGCTTAGCACCGTTCCCACCGGAAGAATTATAAATTTTTTATGGAGGTAAATACCAATGAGCAAAAAATGGGTTTATTTGTTCTCAGAGGGCGACGCTACTATGAGAGAGCTTCTCGGCGGTAAGGGTGCAAACCTTGCTGAGATGACAAAGCTCGGACTTCCTGTTCCGCAGGGTTTTACTATTTCTACAGAGGCTTGTACTCAGTATTATGAGGATGGCAGGCAGATCAATGATGAGATTCAGGCACAGATTATGGAGTATATCGGAAAGATGGAGGAAATCACTGGAAAGAAATTCGGTGACGACGAAAATCCTCTTCTTGTTTCAGTACGTTCAGGAGCTCGTGCTTCAATGCCGGGTATGATGGATACTATATTGAATCTTGGTCTTAACGAAAAGGTTGTAGAGGTTATGGCTAAGAAGTCAGGCAACCCTCGCTGGGCATGGGATTGCTACAGAAGATTTATTCAGATGTATTCTGACGTAGTTATGGAAGTCGGTAAGAAGTATTTTGAAGAGCTTATCGACGAAATGAAGGCAAAGAAGGGTGTTACTCAGGACGTTGAGCTTACTGCTGACGATCTGAAGGAACTTGCTTCGCAGTTCAAGGCAGAGTATAAGGCAAAAATCGGCGAGGATTTCCCGACAGATCCTGTTGCACAGCTTATGGGAGCAGTCAAGGCAGTATTCCGTTCATGGGATAACCCTCGTGCTAACGTATACCGCCGTGACAATGATATTCCATATTCATGGGGTACTGCTGTAAACGTACAGATGATGGCATTTGGTAATATGGGTGAAACATCAGGTACAGGAGTTGCATTTACCCGTGACCCTGCTACAGGTGAAAAACACCTTATGGGCGAGTTCTTGATGAACGCTCAGGGTGAGGACGTTGTTGCAGGTGTAAGAACACCACAGCCTATCTCACAGCTTAAAGAGGTTATGCCTGAGGTTTACGACCAGTTTGTTAATATCTGCAACACTCTTGAGGATCACTACAGAGATATGCAGGATATGGAGTTCACTATTGAAGACAGAAAGCTTTATATGCTTCAGACAAGAAACGGTAAGAGAACAGCTCCTGCTGCTTTGAAGATCGCCTGTGACCTTGTTGACGAGGGTATGATTTCAGAGGAAAAGGCTGTTTTGATGATCGACCCTAGAAACCTCGATACACTTCTTCACCCGCAGTTTGACGCTAAGGAGCTTAAGGCTGCTACACCTATCGGAAAGGGTCTTGGCGCTTCACCTGGAGCTGCTTGCGGTAAGATAGTATTCACAGCTGAGGACGCTGAAAACTGGAACGCTAAGGGAGAAAAGGTCGTTCTTGTACGTCTTGAAACTTCACCTGAGGACATCACAGGTATGAAGGCTTCACAGGGAATTCTCACAGTTCGCGGAGGTATGACATCTCACGCTGCCGTTGTTGCTCGTGGAATGGGTACTTGCTGTGTATCCGGCTGTGCTGATATAGTTATGGACGAGGAAAACAAGAAATTCACTCTCGCAGGAAAGACATTCAACGAAGGCGACTACATTTCAATTGACGGCTCAACAGGTAATATCTACGACGGTATTATTCCTACTGTCGACGCTACTATAGCAGGTGAGTTCGGCAGAATTATGGGCTGGGCTGACAAGTACAGAGAATTAAAGGTAAGAACAAACGCTGATACTCCTGCTGACGCTAAGAAGGCTAGAGAGCTTGGTGCTGAGGGTATCGGACTTTGCCGTACAGAGCATATGTTCTTTGAGGCTGACAGAATCGCAGCATTCAGAGAAATGATCTGTTCAGACACAGTTGAGGAAAGAGAAGCTGCACTTGCTAAGATTCTTCCTATGCAACAGGCTGACTTTGAGGCTCTTTACGAGGCTCTCGAGGGTAACCCTGTAACGATCAGATTCCTTGATCCTCCTCTGCATGAGTTTGTTCCTACAGAAGAGGCTGACATTGAAGCTTTGGCTAAGGCTCAGGACAAGAGCGTTGAAGAAATCAAGGCTATCATTTCTTCACTTCACGAGTTTAACCCTATGATGGGACATCGTGGATGCCGTCTTGCTGTAACATATCCTGAAATTGCTAAGATGCAGACAAGCGCTGTTATTCGCGCCGCAATCAATGTTAAAAAGGCACATCCTGACTGGACTATTGTTCCAGAGATTATGATTCCGCTTGTTGGAGACATTAAGGAGCTTAAATGCGTTAAGAAGATAGTAGTAGAAACTGCTGACGCAGAGATCGCTGCTGCTAATGCTGACCTTAAATACGAGGTTGGTACAATGATCGAGATTCCGAGAGCTGCTCTTACAGCTGACGAAATCGCAACAGAAGCTGACTTCTTCTGCTTCGGTACTAACGACCTCACACAGATGACATTCGGCTTCTCAAGAGACGACGCAGGCAAATTCCTTGACGCTTACTATGACGCTAAGATATTTGAGTCTGATCCATTTGCAAGACTTGACCAGAGTGGCGTTGGTAAACTTATGGATATGGCTATCAAGCTTGGTAAGCCTGTTAATCCAAATCTCCACATCGGTATCTGCGGAGAGCACGGCGGAGACCCAACATCGGTTGAGTTCTGCCACAATATTGGTCTTAACTATGTTTCATGCTCACCATTCCGTGTACCAATAGCAAGACTTGCTGCTGCACAGGCTGCAATTCAGAATCCTAGAAAGTAAAGCGGCGAGCCGGCAACGGTGACGTTGCATCCAGTGCCGCCTTTGGGTAGTTTGATAAATGTTATAGCTTGATAAACGGCGGTTTTATCAATTGATAATTGATAATTGACAATGGATAATTACAAGAGTTAGAACAGCGTTCGAAATTTTTCCGAACGCTGTTCTCTTGCTTCTAACCTCTAGCCTCTATTTTTCAAAAATATTTTGAAAAATACTTGACACCCCTCTCAAAATATGTTATATTATAGATACCAAGTTTAAGGAGGAACTACTATGTACAACGCAAATTACCCAGTATTTGTAAACGGGGGGGGG
>CANQJW010000061.1 GCA_947624345.1 uncultured Clostridia bacterium
GTCAGCTATGGAAAAAGCAAATGTCAATTATGTGTTTATGACGATTTACGAAATTACTTATAATTGTGCGAAACGCTTATTGAAAGATTGACAGGAGGCTTAAAATGAAGTACACATATTTAGGAAAATCTGATTTGAATGTATCCCGTATTTGTATGGGATGTATGGGATTTGGAAATGCCGCCACCGGGCAGCATAGCTGGACGATCGGTGAAGCAGAAACACGGGAAATCATTAAGCATGGTCTTGATTTGGGGATAAATTTCTATGATACCGCTATTGTCTACCAAAACGGCACCAGTGAGCAATTTGTAGGCAAGGCACTGAGAGACTTTGCAAAGCGTGATGATTATGTTATTGCTACAAAGTTTACGCCCAGAACGCAAGATGAGATGGACGGCGGAGTTACGGGGCAACAGCACATTGAGAACTATCTGAACAATAGCCTGCAAAATCTCGGTCTGGATTATGTTGACCTTTATATCTATCATATGTGGGACTATCACACCCCTATGGAGGAAATTATGGACGGTCTTCACAATGCTGTGAAATCCGGCAAAGTACGGTATCTAGGCATTTCAAACTGCTTTGCTTGGCAGCTTGCGAAAGCAAACTATTATGCAAGAGCCAATGGACTGACTGAGTTTATCTCAATTCAAGGACATTACAACCTGATTGCCCGTGAGGAAGAACGTGAGATGGCTCCGTTCTGTGCATCTGAGGGGATAGCAATGACGCCGTATAGTGCTCTGGCAAGTGGAAGATTGTCCCGACATCAGGGGGAAACCTCAAAACGTTTTCAAGAGGATTCATATGCAAAATTCAAGTACGATTCTACCGCCGAAGCAGACGGTAAGATTATTCGCCGTGTTGAGGAGTTGGCAGAAAAACGCGGTGTATCTATGACAGAGATTTCTCTTGCATGGCTGCTTACAAAAGTAACTTCACCTGTCGTTGGAGCTACAAAGCTTTCCCATGTTGATGGTGCAGTAAAGGCTGTAGATTTGGAACTTGCTCCAGATGAAATAAACTACTTAGAGGAACTGTATGTACCTCATGCACTGGCAGGAGTTATGGCACAAAACGGCAAGCAGAAAGCCGGAAATGTAATATAAATTAGGAGAAAACAGAAAGGACTAGTGATTGATATGAGTAAAATTTTAGTTGCATATTTTTCTGCAAGCGGAAAAACCGCAAAAGCTGCCGAGAATCTCGCAAAAGTAATCGGCGCAGACCTATACGAGATAAAGCCTGCTGTACCATACACACAGGCGGATTTGAATTGGATGGATAAAAAATCACGCAGCTCCGTTGAGATGAGTGATAAAACAAGCCGTCCTGTTCTTGCGGACACTAAAGCTGATATTTCAGGACATAATACTATACTGCTTGGTTTTCCGATATGGTGGTATGTTGCCCCGACTATCATCAATAGTTTTCTTGAAAGCTATGATTTTTCGGGTAAGAAGATCGTTCTTTTTGCGACTTCGGGCGGAAGCGGATTCGGAAAAACCGTTGCAGGATTAAAGAGTTCAGTTTCGGCAGACACAGTAATTACAGAGGGTAGACTCCTGAACGGTTCGCCGTCTGCGGACGAACTGAAAAAGTGGGTGGAAAAGCTGTAAATAATTTATATACTTTTATTCGCTTTACAGTTAATAATAAAATGAAGATATAAAAAATAAATTTAAGGAGGATTTAAAATGGGAAAAATCGTACAAACCGCAGGAAGAGAAGCACTTGGAGAATTTGCTCCCGACTTTGCACATTATAATGATGATGTACTTTTCGGTGAGAACTGGAATAATGAGGATATTGATTTAAAAACTCGTTGTATAATCACGGTAGTTGCATTGATGTCATCAGGAATAACCGATTCTTCTCTGAAATATCATCTGGAAAATGCAAAAAATGCCGGTGTTACTCAAAAGGAGATTGCTGCGATAATTACACATGTGGCATTTTATGTCGGATGGCCGAAGGGTTGGGCTGTTTTCAATATGGCAAAAGAAGTATGGGCAGAATAAACACCAACAGATTTAATTTGTTAAGGAGTGGGAAATGTGAAAGTTTTAATTTTAAATGGAAGTCCACATAAAGACGGCTGCACTTCAAGAGCATTAAAAGAAGTGGAAAATACTTTGAATAGAGAAGGCATAGAAACAGAAACTATCATAGTTGGAAATAAAGATATCAGAGGTTGTATTTCTTGCAATGGTTGTAAAGCTAAAGGAAAATGTGTATTTGATGATTTAGTTAATGAAATAGCAGATAACTTTAAAAACTCAGAAGGAATACTGATTGGAACGCCTGTATATTATGCAGGCGCAAATGGTACGATATTATCATTACTGGATAGATTATTTTATAGCACACATTTTGATAAGACAATGAAAATAGGCGCTGCTGTTTTATCTTCAAGAAGAGCCGGAAGTACATCTGCTTTCGATGAAATCAATAAATACTTTACAATATCTAATATGCCGATTGTATCTAGTTCATATTGGAATGAAGTTCACGGACACACTGCGGAAGATGTTGAAAAGGATTTAGAAGGGTTGCAGACAATGAGAAATCTGGGAAGAAATATGGCTTTTATGATCAAGTCAATAAATCTCGGAAAAGAAAAATATGGACTTCCTGAAAATGAAAGCGGAACTTTTACAAGCTTTCCGGACGGACTATAATTATAAATCATCTGATAATAAAAGTTGAAAGATGTATTGAAAAAAGTTAAAAGTAGTGGTAAAATTATAATAAAAACAATGAAAGGAATGGTTAGTAATGAGAAAAAACATTAAAACAACAGAGGCGATATTCCCAATGCCTGTACTTATGGTTGCGACATACAATGAAGATGGAAGCATTGATGTTATGAATGCGGCATGGGGAACAATGCTTGAAAGGGATAAAGTTATTTTAAATTTAACAGAAACACATAAAACGGTTAAAAACATCAAAGAAAGAAAAGCATTTACTGTTTCCATCGCAGATAGTAAACACGTTATAGAAGCAGATTATTTTGGAGTTGCATCGGGAAACAATACACCGAATAAATTTGAAAACAGTAAATTATCGGCTATAAAATCAGAAAATGTAGACGCACCAATTATAAATGAGTTTCCAATTTGTATAGAATGTGAATTTATCGAATATGGAGATTGCGGAGTTATTGGAAAAGTTATAAATACATCGGTAGATGAAAGTGTAATGGATGGAGATAAGGTTGATATTAAAAAGCTTTCAGCGATAGCATTTGATCCTTATACACATGGATATTATACCGTAACTAAAAGAGTTGGTAACGCATTTAAAGATGGTTTACAGTTAAAGTAGTGGTTGCCTTGATGATTTTACAGTTGTCGAAGGATTTGAACAAATACAAAACTGAATATAAAAAATTAAGGCACATAGAAAAAATCTATGTGTCTTTTTTTGTTTATGAAAGGACGAATATTAGTTTGATGACAATGTGTAAATTTGACAAACAATAACGAACAGGATATAATAAAAGAAATAGGCGATTGTAAAATAAATATTATTGTGGTAATAATCTCAATATTGAATTATAAAAACCGGAGGAGGAACAGATGAAATGGTTACAAGGAAATTTCAGGATTTAGAATTATCAGCCCTTGGATTTGGCTCTATGCGTCTGCCCGTTATTGATTATGATGATGCAAGGATAGACGAAGAAAAAACAGCAGAGATGGTTGCCTATGCGATGGAGCACGGCATTAACTACTATGATACGGCGTGGGGTTATCATAGTGGAAATTCAGAAATTGTTATGGGAAAGGTTCTGAAAAAATATCCTCGGGATAGCTTTTACCTCGCCTCAAAATTCCCTGGGTATGACCTTTCCAATATGCCAAAGGTTGAGGAGATATTTGAAGAGCAACTAAAAAAGTGTTGTGTAGATTATTTTGATTTTTATTTATTCCATAATGTATGTGAAATGAATATTGATGCTTATTTAGATGAAAAGTACGGAATTTTTGATTATCTTATGGAGCAAAAGAAAAACGGACGCATTCGTCATCTGGGATTTTCTGCACATGGTGGTCTTGATATTATCAAACGCTTTCTTGATAAATACGGCGAGCATATGGAGTTTTGTCAGCTTCAGGTAAATTATATTGACTGGACATTCCAAAACGCAAAGGAAAAAGTCGATTTGATGAATAAGCATAATATCCCAATCTGGATAATGGAGCCGTTGCGTGGTGGCAGACTGGCAAAATTGCCGACAGCCGATGAAGAAAAGTTAAAAGAGCTTCGTCCTGATGAAGGAATATCAGCGTGGGCGTTCAGGTTCTTGCAAAGTATTCCTAATGTGAAAATGATTCTTTCCGGTATGTCAAATTATGATCAGCTTAAAGAAAACATAAAAACATTTGAAATAGAAAAACCACTGTCAAAAGAAGAAATGGAAACACTGCTCACGATTGCAGATAATGCATTGAACGGTGTTCTTCCTTGCACGGCTTGTCATTACTGTGTAAGCCATTGTCCTAAGGGCTTGGATATCCCGACCTTGTTAGATTTATATAACGAGCATAGCTTTACAGGAGGTGGTTTTATCGCACCTATGGCACTAATGGCAATAGCAGAGGAAAAACAGCCGTCTGCCTGTGTTGGTTGCAGAAGCTGTGAAGCTGTTTGTCCTCAGCAGATAAAAATATCAGAGGCAATGACAGACTTTTCAGAAAAACTGAACGGCTAAAGTTATTCTAAAGTGGTTATAAATATCAAAAAAATTCAGGGACAATTCAGGGACATAGATAAAATCTGTGTCCCTTTTTGGTGCATAAAAACATCCCCCCCGATTACTATCGGAGAGATGTTTGTGTTTTATGTTTATTTCAATTTATAGGAAGATATATTTTAAGATGAACAATACAGCGAGAACATACATAATCGGATTGATTTCTTTTCTCTTTCCGCAAACAAGATTGATAATAACATAAGAGATAACGCCGATCGAGATACCCTCTGAAATGCTGTAGAACAAAGGCATTGCAATAATGCAAAGATAAGCAGGAATTGCCTTTGTGAAATTATCATCTGTAAACTTGATTTCTGTAATTGTGCTGAACATTAAGAATCCTACAATAATAAGTGCAGGAGCAGTAGCAAATGAAGGAATAGCAGTGAAGATAGGTGCAAACAGTATTGAAATCAAGAAGAGTATAGCCGTTGTAAGTGCAGTAAGACCTGTTTTTCCGCCGACCGAAACACCAGCTGATGACTCTACGAATGTAGTGGTTGTTGATGTACCAAGAACAGCACCTGACGAAGTTGCAATCGCATCTGCTAACAATGCAGGCTTGATCTTTGGAAGCTTGCCGTTTTGATCAAGCATTCCCGCCTTTGTGCTTACGCCGATAAGAGTTCCAAGTGTATCAAAAAGGTCAACAAACAGGAACGAGAATACAATTACAATGAAATTGAATATACCTACGCCGCTGAAATCAATATTAAAGCACTGACCGAATGTTTCACCAATCTTAGAGAAATCAGTCATATGTAATGTTGGATACAGTGAATAATATCCGTTACTTACATCAGGAACATAAAGGCCGATAAGCTGACAAAGCATACCTAAAATCCATGTTCCGAGAATACCGATAAGGATTGATCCCTTAACTTTCTTAACATAAAGAATAGCAGTAACTATAACTCCGATTATTGCCAACAGAGCTGAGATACCTGCGGTTTTAAATTCATCAGTAAAGCTTACCATAGAAACAAGAGTAGATTCATCGAGAACTGAAAGTCCTGCATTTTGAAGTCCGATGAATGCAATGAACAATCCTATACCAACCGAAACAGCTCTCTTAAGTGACAGAGGAATAGAATCAAATATAGCTTCTCTTACTTTTGTAAGCGAAAGAATAATAAAGATTATACCCTCAATAAATACTGCAAATAATGCAACCTGCCATGAATAACCGAATCCGATAACTACTGTATAAGTAAAGAATGCGTTAAGTCCCATTCCTGCTGAGAGGGCAAACGGAAGATTTGCCATAAGAGCCATACACATTGTACCGATAAATGATGCAAGACAAGTAGCTATAAGAACAGCGGTGCTGTCCATTCCGGCTTCAGCTAACATACTTGGGTTTACAGCAAGTATATATGCCATTGTCATAAAGGTTGTAATACCTGCTGCAATCTCAGTTTTGACGTTTGTGTTGTTTTCTTTTAACTTAAATAACTTTTCTAACATTTTCACACCTCATTTTTATTCTTCTGAAAATTCTGCTATGTAGGGGAGCGTTCTGTAATACTCACCACAATCAAGACCATATCCAATCACAAAATGATTGGGAATAGTGAATAGAGAATAGTCCACCTCTAATTCTACAACTCGTCTGTCGGGTTTGTCCAGCAGAGCGATTACCCTCAAAGAGAGAGGATTTCTCGAAGCGAGTAATTTCATTACATCTTTAAGCGTTCTTCCTGTGTCAACGATATCCTCAACAATAACCACATGATATTTGCTGATATCCTGCTGCAAATCCATAGTTATCTTGACGATACCCGATGATTGAGTTCCTTCATAGTAGCTCTTAGCAACCATAAAGCCAATCTCGCACGGTACGGTTACTTCTCTACACAAGTCGGCGAGAAAAATAAATGCACCTTTTAGTATACTTACAAGAAGTATAGGTCTTCCATCGTACAAAGAATTGATCATTTCGCCCGCCTTTTTAACAGCCGCTTTGATTTCTTCTTCTGAGACCAGAACGCGTTTAATTTTGCTCTGAAAATCCTCAATCTTTTCAAATTCCATTCAATCACCTCCAGTCTCAAAAAAATTTATCACGAAGACATTGATATGTCTAAGCTTGACGATATTAAGATGTTTATAATATATCATATTTGTTGAAATTAGTCAATACTTTTAAATATATTTGTCAATTTTTTTAGATTTTAGCTAAATAATTGTTTATTACAGGGAATAAGCATTATATTTTTTTGAGAATGATATATTTTTTGGATAAATGACTTGACTTTTGGATTTTGATTTGATATAATTAACAAGTTAAAATCAATGATTTGATTTATTATATTTTGCGCCAGTAGCTCAGCTGGATAGAGTGACTGGCTACGAACCAGTAGGTCGGGGGTTCGAATCCCTCCTGGCGTGCCAGCGTAAAATAGGCGTTTGCAGGCTTTGCAGACGTCTTTTTGTTTTGTTAAAACAGGCTAATAATTCAATAATAATTCAACTATTTTGAAAAATTCAATAAAAAGCAGGCTTTTTCACTTCCTACAGTGAAGCCTGCTTTTTTATTTATTCTGCTTTTCTCTGTTTGTATTTATCCTTCGGTCTGAGGATAACATTTGCTATACATTCGGCTGATTGCTTGTCAGCTTCTTTCATTATATGACTATATATATCTGTTGTAGTGCTTATTTTGCTATGTCCAAGTCTATGGCTTATACTTACGCTGTCAACATTATTGAAGTAAAGTATACTTGCCATTGTATGTCTGAAAGCGTGTGGATTGATATGCGGTAGATTATAACGCTTTGAAAATTCAGAAAGCCAATCATTTAAAGTATCTGGGTGCATTGGTTTTCCTGCATTACTTGCCTTCTCCTGAAAGAATAAATATCCTGTATTGTGCCATTGATCTCCATACATACGAGCTTGAAGCAAATACCACCTTCTATATTCACGCAACAACTCCATCGTTTCTAATGGCAATGTGATAAATCTATCAGATTGTTCCGTCTTTGTAGTATCTTCATAAATGCCAATATCTGAAGAATAAAGAATACTCCTGCAAATATGAATACGATTTGCGTTCCAGTCTACACAATTCCATTTTAAGCCTAAAATTTCTCCCCTTCTTGCACCTGTAATTAATAATAAATGTACCATTGTTTTAAATTTTATAGGTTCGTCCTCTAAACTGTTTCTTATGCGTTCAACGTCCTCTATTTGAAAATAATTAACACTTTCACGCTTTACTTTAGGTGGTGTTGCCTTACGAGCAGGATTGAATGGTATTAATAGCTCTTTATCGGCTTGAGACATTATGGTTGATATTAAGCGGTGATATTCAGTTATGGTCTTATTTGAAAGGGGTCTGTTATCAGTTACTACATTAAATAGCTGTTTGACAGGTACATCAAGAGCCTTGCAAAGCTTTTCAGCAGTTGAAAGGTAAACGCTTTTTCCATTTACAACAGCTCGCATTGTGTTACAAGGTACTCCTGAACGGCACGAAAGTTCTTTTTGTGTTAGCCTTTGTTCTTTCAAGTATGATTTAAAATCAATTTTACAGCAGGCTTTGTCCTTAGTTCTGCGTTTGCCACTCTTTGAAAGTAATTCATACAGATTATTTAAATGCTGCGGTCTTATATCTGCTAGCTTCATAAAACCGATATTTTCGTTAATTACTTTCAGCAAATCTCTATATCTCACAAGCGTTGTATGCTTTGCTCCGCTTCTTTCTTTAAGAGACAAAACATACTCGGCATACTCAGCAAACGTCTGTCGATTATCACAAGCAAGTCCGCTTTTGCATTTTGTTTCAAATTCTACAACGAATTTATTTAACGCTTTTTCATTCTGTCTAGCTGTTTTATTCTTATCCGGCTTAAATGTTGCGGTATATGGTTTAAGCTGTTCGCCGTCAGGAGCATAGCCTTTAAATACTCTGATTGAATACGAAATAACATTACCGTTCTTATCTTTACGCTCTTGAATATAGGCCATTTTTCAGTTCCTTTCTTTTAAATCTTATACCTAGTGATTAAAATGGCATATAATTTTCATCTGCAAAGTGTTCAATTTGTCCTTTCAAAAAATCGTCCTCTTCAACATCATAGCTGTTAATCATAGTATCAATGAGTTGTTGAAATTTTTCATATATTGTTTTCTTTTCATAATCTATAACATAATCTATATTAAAGTCATTTATAAATATTTCAGAAAATCTATTGTTTAAATTAACTATAGCATTAGATTTATCCTTATCTGAGGTCAAAAATTTGTATAAAGTAATATGCCTAGCCGTATTTACTAAATCACCGATTGTCATATAAAAAGCCCTTTGACTTAAAAGATGATTAAGTAATGACATTACAATATTATTAGCATATAAACAAGGTAATATATACTCTGGTAAATCACCATTTTTGTTTTCAAGTAATAGCTGTATTACCTCTTCATTCAATCCAGTATAATTACATACTGCTTGCATTGTTGTATCAGTTGATTTTATTTCTGTTCGGCCAAGCAAATAATCAGTTGATACATTATATCCATTCGCAATTTCGGCAAGTGCATAAATATCGGGTTTAGATTTACCGTTTAGCCAGTTTCCGACATTCTGTCTTGATGTATTAATCTTTTTTGCTATTTCTTCTTGTGTGGCAGTATCACCAACTAATTCCCTAAAACGCTCTTGAAATACGTTTTTTTTGTCGTTTTCATTTGCATTGTTCATATATACACACTCCAATTAGAAAAATAATTTGCATTTAGTTACAATTTAGCAAAAATACTTGCTTTTCTTTTCTTGCTATGGTACAATGTAATCATAGCAAATACATACGCATTTGTCAAGAGAAAAGAAAATTATTTTTACAAAGGTGGTGAAGAGAATGACAAACCTTAAAAGGTTGAGTGCTGAAGAACAATCTATAATTCTTGCTCGCAGAGCCTATAAAAAAGAGTGGAGAGCCAAGAACAAAGACAAGGTAAAGGCTGCAAATGATCGCTTTTATAAAAAGCAAGATGAAAGGCTTGCAAATCAAAAATCACATAATGAAGAAACCGCCTGAGTACGGCTTGCACAAGTCCAGTAAAAACGGACAATAGAAAAAACACCCCCTATATGGTAGAATAAAAGAAACTACCGTAAAGGGG